>NZ_SMKJ01000009.1:0-45575 GCF_004348615.1 Micromonospora sp. KC207 | reverse complement strand
GGGGTGGCCGCGTGGGCGTTCGGCGCTGCCGGCCTGACCGCCGCCCAGGGCGTCGCCGCCGCCACCGTGTACGGGGTGCTGGCGCTGGTGGCGAGCCTGCCCGGTGCCGTGGTGCTGCTGGTCCGCCGGTTCCCGCCAGCCCCCTCCAGCGCCGGGGCCGCCGTGCCTGCGGCCCCCCGTGCCACCGCCCGGACCGCCTGGTGGGCGTCGCGCACCGGAGTGAGCGGTTGACCGTCCGACGAAGGAGATCGATGTCCGGAGCACTGCCCGTCGCGACCATCCGTACCGAGGTGCCGGTGCCGCTGCGCTTCCCCGACGGCTACACCACCACCGCCCGGGTGTTCTCGTTCCACGGGCTCGTCGACGGCCGGGAACACCTCGCGTTCGGGCTCGGCGACTGGTCGGTCGCGCTGGACCGGGCCGCCGTCGGCGGGCCGCCCCCGCTGGTCCGCCCGCACAGCGAGTGCCTGACCGGGGACGTGTTCGGCAGCCAGCGGTGCGACTGCGGGCCGCAACTGCGCGAGGCGGTCGAGCGGATCGCCGACGCCGGCGGGCTCCTGCTCTACCTGCGCCAGGAGGGACGCGGCATCGGCCTGTACGCCAAGCTCGACGCGTACGCCCTGCAGGACGCCGGGATGGACACCTACGAGGCGAACGAGGCGCTGGGCCGGGGTGCGGACGAGCGGGACTACACCGTCGCCGCGCAGATGCTGGTGGCTCTGGGCGCCGGCCGGGTGGCCCTGCTCAGCAACAACCCGGACAAGGCCGAGCAGCTACGCCGGCTCGGCGTCGAGGTGGCCGAGCGGGTGCCCACCGGGCTGCACCTGTCCGCGGCCAACGCCGGGTACCTCGCGGCCAAGGTGGACCGGGCCGCCCACACCATCGACCTTCCGTTCGTCCGGTGACCGCCCCGACTCCGTCGGACGCCGGACCGGTGCCCGGGCCCGAAGCCACCGCAGCGCCCGGCGGGCGACCGCCGCCGGAGCGGCCGTACGTGCTGCTCAGCTGCGCCATGTCCATCGACGGCTACATCGACGACGCCACCGACCAGCGGCTGCTGCTGTCCAACGAGGCGGACCTGGACCGGGTCGACGCCGTGCGGGCCGGCTGCGACGCGATCCTCGTCGGCGCGGCTACCGTCCGGGCCGACGACCCGCGCCTGGTGATCCGCTCACCGGAGCGCCGGCGGGAGCGAGCCGCTCGGGGTCTGCCGCCGTCGCCGACGAAGGTGACCGTCACCGGAAGCGGTGACCTCGACCCGGCGGCCCGGTTCTTCACCGTCGGTGACGCAGACCGGATCGTCTACTGCGCCACGTCGGTGCTGTCGGAGACCCGGCACCGGCTCGGCGCACTGGCCACGGTCGCCGACGGCGGCGAGCCGGTCGCCCCCCGCCGGGTGCTGGCCGACCTCGCCGCCCGGGGGGTGCGCCGGCTCATGGTGGAGGGCGGGGCGGCCGTGCACACCCTGTTCCTCGGCGCGGGCCTCGCTGACGAGCTGCACCTGGTGGTCGCCCCGTTCTTCGTCGGCGACCGCCGCGCGCCGCGCTTCCCCGGCGAGGGCCGGTTCCCGTGGCATCCCGGCCGCCGCGCCGGCCTCGCGGAGGTCCGCCAGATCGGCGACGTCGTCCTGCTGCGCTACGCGCTCTCCGGTCGCTGCCCCGACGCCTGATCCGGCCCGCGGGCGCGGCGGGCCCGCTCCGACACGGTGCACAGGCCCGGACGCTGGCGGCGCGCCGCACCGTCAGTCGGCCGGTGGGGACACGTGCTCCGCGAGTCGCACGGCGGCGGTGAGCATGGCCCGGCCCCGGTCGGCGAGCCGCCGCCGCCAGTTGTCCAGGGACGCGGCCAGCGGTTCGGTGCCGGCCGCGTCGCGGACCTGCCGCACGACCGTGGCGATGTGGTCCAGCTGGTAGCCGCCGCGCCGGAGCAGATGGGCCAGTTCGGCGTCGCGGACGTCGTCGGCTGAGTACAGCCGGTAGCCGGTGGCGGAGCTCCGGCGCGGCGCGAGGACGCCGGCCCGCTCCCACTTGCGCAGGGCCGCCGACGTCACGCCGATCCGGCGGGAGAGGCCCCCGATCGCCAGCGGACGGTCGGGTCGGCTCGCCGCTGGTGGCCCCGTGAGCAGGCCCACGGCCACTTCGACGGCGTCGAGCGTCTCGCGGTCGCGCAGTAGCTGGGCGTGGCTGCGGTCGATCGCCCGCAGCGCGGTGTCCAGGTCACCGGCGTTGACGGCGCGCATGATCTCGCCGCTGGTGGCGTACCCGTGCGCCGGGATCAGCGCCAGGTAGGCGCGAAGCGCGCTGGCGTGTGCGGTCGTGTAGACGCGGTAGCCGCTGGGCGTGCGCTGGGCCGGGGGCAGCACCCCGTCGCGCTCGTAGTTGCGGACGGACTGCGTCGAGATGCCGTGCTCCCGCGCGAGGTCGGCCGGCCGGTAGGAACTCCTGCCCACCTGTCCTCCCGCTGGATACTCAGCACCGGCAGCACCTCCCGGCTGCCAGCCACACCCTCGCCCGGGGTACGAACATACGGCAGAGGCCCACGGCTCGTTCTCCGCCTCTCAACGCCCGGGGCCGATGACCTGGGGGCCGGCTTCGAGGAAACTTGGCGTAGCCGCCCCGCGCTCAGCACACCGATGTCGCGGGTGGTGTTGTCACACGCGCCTACCACCGAACCTCGTCACCCGGGCCCGGTACGGGCGGCGGGTGAGCGTGGCGTGCAGCATGTTCGTGAGCGTGACGATGTCGAACACCGGCAGGCCGAGCCGGGCCTGGATGGTGTGCGCGAACGGCACCAGGTCGGTGCACTCGATCACCAGCGCCCCGAGGTCCGGATGCGCCTCGGCGAGCCGCTCGACCCGGTCGAGCACCTCCCGTTCGAGCCGGTCGGCGTCGAGGGCGTCGCGACGGCCCTCCAGCATCACCTCGCGGAACTCCGGCTGGCCGGCCATCCCGGTCACCCGTACCGGCACCTGTTCCGCGCCGATCGCGGCGAGGTGGCGCGGGGTGAGCGCGGCTTCGTCGGCGACGAGCAGCCCGACCGGCCGGCCGACCGTCCGGTGCGCCATCGGGAGCTGGAGCAGGCTGGACGACCACAGCGGCACCGACACGGCGGCGGCCAGTTCGGCCTGGAACAGCACCAGGAACCCGCACGCGCCGGTGATCCCGGCGACCCCGGCGGCCTCCAGGTCCCGCGCCGCCGCGACGAACGGCTCCAACAGCGTCGGGTCGGCCTTCCGGACCAGCCGTTGCGGCGTGGCCCCCTCGACCACCCGGTAGACGACGGGAAAGTCGAAGGTGGCCGGGTTGCGGATGTGCCCGGGGATCTTCTCGAAGGAGGTGTCCAGGCACAGCACGCCGATCGGGGCGTCGGTCATCGGGTCCTCCAGGGAGACGAGCGGCGCCGCCAGCGGTCCACGGCGAATCCAGCGAGGTCCAACTCCGGGCGTTCGCCGCCGACGAGCTGGGCGACCAGCCGGCCGCCGGCCGGGGCCAGGCCCATCCCGATGTGGCCGTGCCCGGTGGCGACGCACACGTTCCGGTACGCCCCGGCGCGGCCGATCAGCGGCAGGCTGTCCGGCGTGCAGGGACGCAGTCCGCTCCACACCTGCACCCGCCGGTCGGTGTCCAGCCCCGGCAGGTACGACCGGACGGTGCGCACGATGCCGTCGATGCGGCGCGGCGAGACACCGGTGTCCATCCCGACCAGCTCCAGGGTGCCGGCCAGCCGCAGCCGGTCGCCCAGCGGCATGACAGCCACCTTGCCCTCGCTGAGCAGGATCGGCAGCCGGGGCGGGTGCTCACCGGCGGCGACGGTCACCGCGTACCCCTTGGCGGGCTGGAGCATCAGGTCGACGCCGAGCCGGCGGGCGCAGGCGACCGACCAGACCCCGGCGGCGATCACCACCTCGGCGGGGTACAGGTCGCCGCCGCTGGTGCGCACGGCCCGCACCCGGTCGCCGGCCACCTCGAAGTCGCGTACCTCCGTGTGGGTGCGGATGTCCACCCCGGCGGCCCGCAGCGCGTCGGCGAACGCGACCAGGAACGCGGGGATGCGCAGCGCGGCCCCCTCGGCGTTGAGCAGCGCCCCGGCGACGTCGAACTCGACGCCCGGTTCGAGGGCGGCCAGCTCGCCGGGGTCGAGCACCCGCAGCGGCACGCCCCGGGCCACGGCCGCCGGCACCGAGGCGCGGGCCGCCGCGAAGCCCTCCGGGGTCTTGCAGGCCAGCAGCATCCCCTGTGCGGTGAGGGTGTCGGCGAGCGGGCCCGCCGCGCACACCTCGTGCAGGATGGCGAGGCTGCGCTGCTTGAGGGTGAGCAGGACGTCGAACGCCGCCCGGGCGTCGTGCTCGGTGCAGCGCCGGCGGAAGTGCCACAGCCAGGCGAGCAGGGCCGCGTCGAGGCGGGGCCGGACGTGGAACGGGCTCTCCGGGTTCAGCAGGTAGCGCAGCCCCTTGGCCGGCACGCCGGGCTCGGCCAGCGGCGCGGAGCCCTGCGTGCCGACGAAGCCGGTGTTCCCCGACGAGCAGGCCGCCGGGTCGCCGACCTCGCCCCGGTCGACGACGGTGACCCGGTGGCCGGCGCGGGCCAGGAACCAGGCGCAGAACAGGCCGACGACGCCCGCGCCGACGACCAGCACGTCGGGGTCGTCGCCGGGTGGGCGCGGCGCGGGCGTCGACATCGCGGGCGGCCTAGAGGCTGACCACGAAGAAGCAGGTGGGCAGGTTGAGCACCACCCGCTCGTAGATCTCGGCGGTCAGCGCCACCCCGGGCTCGGCGAACGTGCCGGGCGGTGGCTCGGCGAAGGAGATCATCGACCGGCCGGCGTCGAACAGCAGCGCGCCGTGGCCGAAGTCGCCGACGATCGCGGTGCCCGGGTCGACCAGCCGGGTCCGGACGATGAACACGCCGTTCTCCTCGACGTCGCGCATCAGCGTGCCGGAGCCGAGCAGCCGGTAGTAGTCCGCCGGGTTGATGATCAGGCCGTCGGCGGTGCTGCCGTTCTGCTCCACCTCGTTGCAGGCCGACAGGATGGTGGAGCCGAACGGGCCCGCGTCGGTGAGCCGGGCGATGTCCGGCATGGTCAGCAGCCCGCCCTCGCCGCGCAGGATGGTGACGTTCTCGGCGGTGGCGAGCCGCACCACGAGCCGGTAGTTGATGAACTCCGCGAAGCTGGTCGGGTCGTCCCACAGCCCGTCCGGCACCTGCACCCACGCCTTGGTGGTGTGAAGCGGCGGGATCGGGGAGCGGTGGAAGTGGTTGGCCGCCTCCCGCCGCAGGTCCGCGCCGTCGACGGCCGGGTCGTCCGGGCGGGCGGGGCTCTCGTGCCAGTAGAACTCCTGCGGGTCGCGGGACAGGTCCACCACCTTCAGCATGTTCCGCGACGGGTAGCGCGGCTTGCGCCGGGAACTGGTCAGCGAGTCGGTGATGGTGACGTCGTAGTCGACGCGGGTGTCGAAGCCCCGCTCGGCGAAGGCGTCGACGAAGACCTGCCCCGGCGAGAGCTGCTTCTTCCGGTCCTCGACGACCTCGGCGATCGTGCGCTTGATGACGTCGGTTCGTTGCATCGGGCTCACACCTTCCGGTCGGGTCGGGTCGTCACTGCGCGGCGGGCTTGCGGGCGACGAACATGCCCCAGCCGAACTCGCCCCGGTCGATGGCGGCCTGGATCTCGCCGCAGGACGCGGCGAAGCCGAGGATCCACTCCCGGGCGGCCGGGTCGTCGGTGGTGGCGGCCCGCTGCCGGGCGGTCTCGCCGAGCACCCGGTACGTCTGCCGGATGTGGGTGTCGAGGCTGCGGGCGGTCAGCACCTCGAAACCGGCGGTGGTGAGCGCCTCGGTGTACCCGTCGAGGGAGTAGCCGCCGCTCCACCGCACCCGGTCGTAGACGTGCCGGCGGGCGGCGTCGCCGATCTCGGTGGTGGGCTGGAGGAAGTCGGTGATCGCGAGGATCCCGCCGGGGGCGAGCACCCGGTGCATCTCGGCGTGGCTGCGCGGCTTGTCCGGCACCAGGAACAGCGCGTCCTGGCTGACCACGTGGCTGAAGCCGCCCGGGGCGTACGGCATGGTGGTGGCCGAGCCGTGCCGGAAGGTGACCCCCGGCGTGCCCCGCTCGGCGAGCTTGGCCTGGGCGAACCGGACCCGTTCGATGCTCAGGTCCAGCCCCTCGCCCCGGCAGCCGGTCTGCCCGGCGAGCCGGAGCAGGAAGTTGCCGCAACCGCAGCCGACGTCGAGCACCGTCGATCCGGCGTCGATGCCCGCCTCGGCGGCCAGCCGGTCGGAGGTCCGGTCGGCGGCGGCGTGGTAGTCGGTGTCGGCGTTGTCGGCGAAGTAGCCGGTGTGCAGCACGCCTTCGCTGTCCCAGAAGCTGAGGTACGTCTGGGTGGTCTGGTCGAAGAACTCGGAGACGTCCCGCTCGGTGAACGTGGGGCTGGTCGTGGACATCGCGCACTCCTTCGTGCTGTGCCGCCGGCCGGCGTCGGCCGCCGCCGGGGAGGGGGGACGGTCAAGGGATCAGGCGTAGGTGTCCCTGCGGACGCCGGTGAGGTGCGGCAGGTCCGGGCCGGTGGCGCTCGCGCCGCCGTCGACCAGGTGCAGCCCGGCGGTGACGAACGAGGCCCGCTCGCTGGCCAGGAACGCGGCCACGGCGGCGACCTCCTCGGGGCGGGCCAGCCGGCCCAGCGCGCTGTGGTGGCCCATGGCGGCGAGCTGCTTCTCGACGTCGCCGTCGCCGGCGAGCCGGGCGGCGGCCCGCTCCATCGGCGGGGTGCGCACCGAGCCGGGGGCGAGCACGTTGACGGTGATCTGGTCGCAGGCCACGTCGACGGCGAGGCCCTGGGCGAAGCGGACCAGGGCGGCCCGGGTCATCCCGGACAGCACCAGCGGGGCGATCGGCACGGCGGCGGTCTCCGAGGCGACGAAGATCAGCCGTCCCCAGCCGGCGGCGCGCAGGTGCGGCAGCGCCGCGAGGGCCAGCCCGACCGCCGGCAGCAGCACCCGGTCGACGGCGGCCCGGTAGTCGGCGGCCTCGAACAGCGCGGCCGGACCGACCGGCGGGCTGCCGCCGCTGGCCAGCAGGACGTGCGCCCCGCCGAGGTCGGCGGCCACCCCGTCCACCCAACGGCGGGCCGCGTCGGCGTCGGTGACGTCCACGGCGGTTGCGCTGACCCGGCCGGTGGCCACCCCGGCCAGTTCCCGCTCGGCGGCGGCGAGCCGGTCCGGGTCCCGGCCGCAGATCGCCACGTGCGCGCCCTCGGCGGCGAACTCCTTCGCGCAGGCCAGCCCGATGCCGCTGGACCCGCCCGCGACGAGCGCCACCCGTCCCTCGAGCCCGAGATCCACTTCTGCTACCTCCCGCTGGTCGGTGACGTCCGGGCCGCCCCGGACCGGGCCGACCGGTAGCCGTAGCGGGCGAACAGGGGCTGGGCCAGCGCCGTCGCGGCCAGCCGGTTGGCGGTCGACAGGGTGCGCCGCCAGGAGTCGTCGCTGTCGCGGATCACGGTCGGCCCGGTGCGGAACCGGTCCGGGTTGCCGGTCACCGTGTGGTTCGTGCCCAGCTCGACGGTCCGCCCGCGCACCGGGTTGCCTGCCGGGTCGGCGCCGCACAGCCGCAGCAGCGCGTCGACGGTGCCGGCCGGGTCGGCGGTGAACGTTTCGTAGCGCAGCAGCGTCGACCGCTGCGGGTGCCGCCGGGTGATCGCCGCCGAGGCCAGGTTGAACCCGTGCCAGTACGCGGTGCTGCGCGCCGCCGACATCGCGTACACGTACTGCTTCGGCTCCCGCCAGGAGTGCGCCACGGCGCGCGGATCGCGGACCAGGTGCACGTAGTACGGGGTGATCCCGGGCAGGTACGGCAGCAGCGCCGCCTCTCCGGGGATCTTCGTGGTGTCCACGATGGTGTGCGCGCCGGTGCGTTCGGCGATCGCCCGGTAGACCCGGCCCATCAGCTCGGCGTGGGCGCGCATCTCGGCGTCGTAAAGGCCCCGGTGCAGCACCCGCCAGGTGTGCCGGGTGCGGACCCGCGAGCGCTGGCGGTGGATCACCTGCTCGGCGTGCGCGTCGGGCGACATGCCGGCGGGCCGCCCGACGGGCAGCACCCGCGACCAGACGTCGCAGGCCGTCAGCGCCAGGCCGCAGCCGCACCGGTCGTTGACGCCCCGGCCGGTGGAGTTCTTCCACAGGAAGTGCAGCTCGCCGACGTGGAAGAAGCCGGGCACCTCGTTGAGGACGTTGCCGATGATGGTGCTGCCGTTGCGGCACCAACCGGTGACGCACAGGACCGTCAGGTCGCTCATGCCGCGCGGGCCTCCGTCCGTTCGCCGCCGGGCCCGCCGGTGCCGGCCGCCGGGCGGCCGATCCACGCCGCCGTGGCCGCCGCCGCGACGGCGCAGGCCGCGCCGACGCCGAACACGGCGGGATAGTCGAACCGCCCCGCGACCAGGCCGGTCACCGGCCCCCACACCGCCAGCCCCAGGTCCCAGAACGAGGTGTACGCCCCGATCGCCGCCCCCTGCCGGCCCGGGCCGGCCCGGTTCATCACCATCAGCGCCAGCGACGGGTGCAGCAGCGAGAAGCCGACGCCGGTGACCACCCCGCCGGCCACGGCGACGGGCAGGTTCGGCGCGAGGGCCACGATCGTCAGGCCGACCGCCTCGCCGGCCGCGGACCAGGCCGCCACCCGGCGGGGGCCCAGCCTGTCGGGCAGGTGCCCGATGACCAGGCGGGTGCCGGCGTACACGGCGCTGAAGCAGCTCAGCACCAGCACGCCGGAGCCGATCCCGCGCGCGTCCAGGTGCAGCACGACGAACGCGGCGAGGCCGGCGTACCCGGCGGCGCCGAGGGCGAGCGCGGTGCCGGGCAGCAGCGCCGGGCGCAGCAGCAGCCCGCCGCCGCCCTTGGCCGGGGCGGCCCCGGGCTCCCGGCGAGGCACCGGGACCAGGGCGATCAGGGCGGCGGCCAGCAGGGGAGCGGCGGCGGCGAGCGCCCAGACGGCGGGGTAGGAGACCTGTTGCAGGGTGGCGCCGAGGAACGTGCCGGCGGAGATGCCGCCCCACATGCTGACTCCGTACAAACCGATGAGCTGGCCCCGGCGGTGGTGCGGGGCCAGGGCCACCGTCCACACCGCCCCGGCGGTGAACAGGGCCGCCTCGCCCGCGCCGAGCAGCAGCCGCACCGCGACCAGCACCGGCACCGTGAGCGGCAGGAGGTAGAGCAGCCCGCCGAGGCCCACGACGAGCGCGCCGGTGAGCATCACGGCGCGGTGGCCGTACCGGTCGGCCAGCGCGCCGGCCACCGGCCGCACGAGCAGCGCGGTCACGGCCGTGACCGTGACGACCAGCCCGACGACCAGGTCCCCGGCGTCGTGCCGGTCGCGCAGGTACCCGGGCAGCACCGGGATCACGGCAGTGAGGCCCAGGTAGCCGGCGAACAGTCCGCCGAAGATGCCGACCAGGGCCAGGCGCGGCACGGCGCGGGTGGCGGTCTGCGTCATCGGCCCGCCGGCTCCCCCGCGCCGACCGGTGCCGACGTGGTGCCGGCCGGCGGCGCGGCGGCGGTCGGTGGGGGCGCGGCGGCGGCGACCTTGCGTACGGCCCGCACCAGGTCGTCGCAGTCGTTCAGGGTCAGGTTGGACGACAACGGCACGTCCACCGCCTCGCGCAGGTACCCGGTGGTGCGCGGCAGCATCGCCCGGATCGCGTCGACGTCGTCGGTGTCGTACACGAACCGCCAGTTCCAGAACGCGCGGACGTTGAGGTCGTCGTCGGCGCCGATGTTGCGCGCGTCGATGCCCTCTTGGCACAGCGCGCGGGCGAACCAGTCGGCGTCGCCGCCGGGCACCCGGAACACGAACGCCTCCCCGAGGTACGCGCCCGGGGCGACCGGCCGGCGGATCGCGATGCCCGGCAGGTCGGCCAGCGCGGCGGCGACGTGCCCGTAGTTGCGGTGGAACAACCGCAACCGCTGCGGCAGCCGGGTCATCTCGGCGCGCAGCAGCGCCGCCCGGATCTCGTCCATGCGCAGGCTGAGCAGGGGCAGGTCCAGGCCGGTCAGCGGCGGCTCGCCGTCGGGGAAGTGCCGTCGCAGCCGCCCCTCGTACGCTCCGGACAGCGCCACCGCGCGGGCGAACAGTTCCGTGTCGTCGGTGACCAGGAAGCCGCCCTCGCCGCAGTTGAGCGCCTTGTCCGACTGGGTGCTGAACGCCCCGGCGATCCCGAACGTGCCGAGCTTGCGGCCGTCCAGTTCCGCGCCGAGGGCGGGCACCGCGTCCTCGATCAGCGGCACGCCCATCTCGGCGGCGAACCCGGCGAGGGCCTCGGCGTCGGCGGCGAAGCCGCGCATGTGCACCACGAGGATCGCCCCGATCCCCGGGTGCCAGCGGCGGCGCAGGTCGTCGAGGTCCATCCGCAGGTCCTCGTCGACCTCCACCAGGAACGGCTGGCAGCCGGCCATGACGATCGCGCTCGGCGTGGCGACGAACGTGAACCCGGGGCAGGCCACCAGGGAGCCCGGGGGCACCCGCGCCGCCATGATGGCCAGGGCGAGGGCGGCGGTGCCGCTGGACACGGCGAGAGCGTGCCGAGTGCCGAAGAAGCGGCACAGTTCGTCCTCGAACCGGCCGCACTCGGTCTCGTGCTGCGGACGGTGGTCGTACCGGAAGTAGAGGTGGCTGCGCACGGCCCGGCAGGCGGCCTCCTCGTCCTCGGGGTGGACGAAGACGGCGCCCTTGTCGTATGTGGGCCAGGGGGTACGCCGGACGGGCGCGCCGCCGTGCAGGGCGAGGCGCTCCTCCGGTCGATCAGGGCGCGCCGCCGGCAGTGGCCGGGGCGGCGCGGGAGCTTCGTCGTTCCCGTTCACCGGCGGACTCCTCGCTCGTTCCTGACGGTGTTCCGGCGGCCTTTTCCAGGGCCCGCGGAACGGTGGCCGACACGCGTTGCACGGACCGCACGAATAGTCCCGCTGACGTGGGAAAAGCCGTCGATCCGGAATCGCGATAATCGCAACCCAGTGACAGTCATGATTGCCTTGGGGGTGCGGCCCGTCAACCCGTGACCGTGGTGCCCGGCGGTCCCGGTCGGGCGGCGAGGCGGGCCTCCGGTGACCCACGGTTTCCGTCCGTAGACACTCCGGGCGGCCGATGTGTCGCTGAGCTGTGTCGAAGGCCGGGTGTGCTCCCGGCTGTGGTCACCCTCGGTCAGCGCGACCCGTCGGCATCGGATGGCGTTCGGAATACTTGCCCCAATAATTGCAATTCCCCAGGGGCTGCGTAGCTGTAGCGCGGAATCGATCAGTTCGCCGTCTGGACGATGACGCCCCGGGGCTGGCCGGTCACCTCGGTCGGCAGCTCGGTCACCGGCGGGGGCAGCCGCCGGTGACGACCCGTCGGGGCCAGCGCCCGCGCCACCTCCCTCGCCTGCCTGCCTCGCGCCACCGGGTCGCCGATATCGCGGTGTCCGGCCGCTGGGGTACCGCCGTCGCCGCCCTGCGGGCGGCACAATGCCGGGGTGAGCGAGCGGCGGGTGAGCCTCGACGATGTCTCGGCAGGACCCGTCCCGCAGTCGTCGGCCCCCGTGCCGTCCGCACCGCGCGACGTGGCCGAATGGGTCCCGCAGCGTCCACCAGGGGCAGCTCCTCCCGCGCGCACCGCCTCCGCCCGCCGGTACCGAGCCGGGATGGCCGGCGCGGCGCGTACCCGAGATCGGAGATTCGTGCTGATCCACGTCGTCGTGGCCGAGAAGATGGGACTGCTGCGCAGCGCACTGCGCGCCGCGCTGTCGAGCGAGGAGGACATCGAGGTGATCGCCGACGCCGCCGGCATCGGCGAACTGTGGCCGGTGCTGCGCCGGGAAAGTCCCGACGTGTTGGTGCTGGAGCTGAAACCGGACGCGCCCGAGCCGGCGGCGGCGGTGGTGGCCAGGGTGGTCGCCGAGGCACCGGGGACGGCCGTGCTGGCGATGAGCCACCGCTGGAGCCCGCCGTTGGTCGAGGCGGCCCTGGCCGCCGGGGCACGCGGGCTGGTCAGCAAGGACGTCGCGTTGTCGGAGCTGGTCCGCGCCGTCCGCACCACCGCGGCCGGGGAACGGGTGATCGACCCGTCCGCCGCCGTGGCCGTGCTCAGCCCGCCGGCGAACCCGCTGACCCGGCGCGAGCGGGAGGTGCTGCGGGAGGCCGCCGAGGGCGTACCGCTGAAGGAGATCGCCCGTCGGCTCTTCCTGGCGCACGGGACGGTGCGCAACCACCTCTCGGCGGTCATGCACAAGACGGGGGCCCGCAACCGGATGGAGGCGGTCCGCCTGGCGCAGCACGAGGGGTGGTTGTAGTCGCGCACACGGGGCTGCGGCGAGGCAGGTCGGGGCCCGTCCGCTCGCCGGGCGGCGCAGTGGAATTCGTGTTTAGATGTTCACGATCTGTGATGTGCCGAGACGCCTGGGAGAGGTCCGACGTGATCCGTACCCTGCTTGCCCTGGACGGTGCCCTGGTCCGAGGCGCGTTGTCGCTCGTCCTCGCAGCCGAGGAGGATATCCACGTGGTGGCCGAGGTGGGCCGCGGCGACGCGGTCGACCAGGCCGTCCGCGCCGGTCAGCCGGACGTCGCGGTGGTGGATTTCGATCTGATCAATGGTGACCCGGAGGCGGTGGGGCCGGCGGCGATCCAGCGGTGCCCGCTGCTGGTGCTGGCCGACCCGCGCCGCGTCCGGGGTCTGCACAGCGTGTTCGCCCCGGGGCGGACCGTCGGCATCCTGGCCAGCGACGTGGCCCCGCAACGGGTGGTCGACGGGGTCCGCCGGCTCGCCCGGCGGGAATCGGTGGTCGACGCCGAACTCGTCATGGCGGCGCTCGCCGCCGACTGCCCGCTGACCGCCCGGGAGACCGAGGTGCTGCGGCTGACCGCCGCCGGTGCCCCGGTCGCCGAGGTGGCCGGGTCGCTGCGGCTGTCCTGCGGCACGGTCCGCAACCACCTCGGGCGGATCGCCCGCAAGACCGGGGCGCGCACCCGGATCGAGGCGGTCCGGCTCGCCCGCGAGTCCGGCTGGATCTGAGGCCGGTCGGGCTGCGCGCACGGGGCCGGTGGGATGGTCAGCCCCTCGTGACCGGGGCCGGTCGTCCCGCCGGCCGGTCGTCCCAGTGGCCGACCAGTTCCCGGTACGTCGCCGACCGGGCCAGCAACTCCTCGTGGGTGCCCGTGACCGGGCGCTCGCCGTCGAGCACCAGCACCCGGCGGGCCCGGACGGCCGAGCTGATCCGGTGGGCGATCACCACGAGCGTGCCGGGCCGGCGGGCGAAGGCGTCCTCGACCGTCGCCTCGGTCGCCGGGTCCAGGTGGCAGGTCGCCTCGTCGAGGAGCACCAGCGGGGCGGGGGAGAGGTACGCCCGCACCGCGGCGATCAACTGCCGTTCGCCGGCCGAGAGCGCCGCAGGCGTCACCTCCCCGGCCAGCCCGCCGAGCCGGGCGGCCAGCGGGCCTGCCCCGAGGGCGTCGAGGGCGGCCGTGACCGTGGCGTCGTCGGCCCCCGGCCGCAGGTAGCGCAGGTTGTCGGCGAGGGGGCCGGTGAAGACGTACGCCTCCTGGGGCACCAGCACCCGTAGGCGGGCCAGCGCCTCCGGCGGGGCGTCGGCGACCGGAACCCCGCCGAGGCGTACCGTGCCGGCCTGCGGCGCGAGCAGCCCGGACAGCAGCGCGGCCAGGGTGGACTTGCCCGCCCCGCTCGCCCCGACCACGGCGAGGTGCTGCCCGTCGCTTAGGGCCAGGGTGGCGTCCCGCAGCACCGGCCGGGCCGCGACGCCGTACCGGAAGGTCAGTCCCCGGGCCAGCACGGCCGGTGCGCCGACGGGCCGGGCGGAGGCGTTGTTGGCGTCGTGCCGTCCCGCCGCGTCGTCGCCCGTGTCGTGCCGTCCCGCCGCGCCCGCGTCGTCGCCCCGGTCGTCGCCCGCGTCGTCGGGGCAGGTCCGCAGAATGCGGTCCAGGGTGACCACGTAGCGCAGGCCGCCGCCCCCGATGCCCTGCACCAGCGCGTGCAGGGCGGGCTGGAGGCCCGTGGAGACGTACACCAGCGCGCCGAGCACCGCCCCGGCGGTGAGGCCCCGGTCGACCAGCCACGGCGCGGCGAGCAGCAGCACCGCCACCGGCAGCCAGCCGCCGAGACCGAGGCTTAGGCTGCGCACGGCGGACATCCGGGCCAGCGTCCGCTCGGCGGCGGCCTGGTCGGCCACCCGGACGCCCACGCCGGCGACGACGCGCCCGGCGGCGCCACAGGCCCGCACGTCCCGGTGCCCGGACAGTGTGGCCGCGGCGGCCCGGCCGAGCTCCTCGCCGGCGCGCACGTACCGGCGCTGTTGCCCGGCCATCGCCGGGAGCGCGGCCAGGAACACGACCAGCCCGGTGAGCAGGGGCACGGCGACCAGTGCCGTCACCATCGGGTCGAGGGCGAGCAGCCCGAGCAGGGCCGCGCCGGCGGTGAACAGGAACCCCCGGGTCACCATCAGCAGGCCGGCGAAGGTGTCCCGGACCAGCTCCACCTGGTGGGTCAGCCGGGCCGCCGCGGCGGTATCCGGGCGACCACCGCAGCGGGTGGCATCCCGCAGGGCGGCCCCGACCACCCGGGCGGCGAGGTCGTCGCGGAACGGCTCGACCACCGCGCCGAGGCTGCGGTACGTCCGGCCGGTCGCCACCGCGCCGACGAGCACCGCCGCGGCCAGCGCCGCCAGCCAGCCCAGCCCCGCGCCGAGCCGCCCGGCCAGGAAGCCCCCGTCGACGGCCCGCGCCACCAGGGCGCCGGAGAGCAGCGTGGGCAGGGCCTCCACGGCCGACCAGCCGGCGAGCCGCGCCACGGCCGACCGCCGGGCGCGCAGCGCCGTCCACGTCGCCCGCCCCACCCCGGGCGACGCCGCGCCGGCCCGCCCGGCGCGCTCACCCGGCGCGCTCACCCGGCCTCCCCGTCGGCGCGGAAGACCGCCCGGTACGCCGGGTCGGCCCAGAGCCGCGCGTGCGGGGCGAGGGCGCGCAGCCGCCCGCCGTCCAGCCAGGCCACCAGGTCGGCCGCCGCCGCCGTCGCGGCCCGGTGGGTGACCACGAGGCGGGTACGCTCGCCCGGCCGCCCCGCCACCGCCCGGGAGATCCGGTGCTCGGTGACGGTGTCCAGGCTGGACGTGGCGTCGTCGAGGATCAGCAGCCGCTGCGCCCCGGCGAACGCCCGGGCCAGCCCGAGCCGTTGCGCCTCGCCGCCGGAGAACGGCGCGTCGGCCAGCGGGGTGCGGAAGCCCTGCGGCAGCCGGGCGACGACGTCGTCCACCGCCGCCGCCTCGGCCGCCCGCCGCACGGCGAAGGTGGCAGGGGAGCCGTCGGCCGGCGGCGCGGCCTGCTGCGGGGGCAGCGCCAGGCCGATCGCGTCGTGCACGGTCGCGCCCACCAGGGCCGGTCGGTCGAAGGCGTACCCGACGGCCCGGCGCAGGTCGGCCGGGTCCAGCCGGGTCAGCGGCATCCCGTCGAGCCGCACTTGCCCGGCGTCGGGGTCGTGCAGCCGGCCGGCGACGGCGGCGAGGGTGGACTTGCCGGCGCCGGACGGCCCGACCACGGCCACCGTGGCGCCGGCCGGGACGGTCAGGTCGACGCCGTCGAGGACGGGCCGGCCGTCGTCGCCGTACACGCTCACGCCGTGCAGCCGCAGCGCCCCCCGGCCCGGCGGCAGCGGACGGTCGCCGTCGGCCGGCGCGGGCTGGCTCAGCAGCTCGGCGACCCGGGCGGCACCGGCGCGGCTGCGTACGAGACGGTTCAGGGTGGCCAGCACCGCGCCCAGCCCGGCGCCGGTCGCCGCGTAGCGGACCGCCGAGACGAGCTGGCCGGGGGTGAGCCAGCCGGCCGTCAGGGCGTACCCGCCGACGGCGATCACGGCCAGTTGCAGCAGCGGCGCGACGGCGGCCGTGCGGGCGCTGGCCCGGGCCAACAGCTCCCAGCCGCGCCGGCCGTGCCCGCCCAGCTCCGGCAGGCCCGCGAGCACCCGCGCCTGCTCCCGCCGCCGGGTCCCGGCGGCGGCGATGGTCCGCGCGCCCGCGAGGGACTCCAGCAGCCGGCCGGCGATCCGGTTCAGGGCCCTCTGGTAGCCGGCGGTGGCCGCCGACGCGTCGGTGACGAACGCGCGCATCAGGCCGGCGAGCAGCAGGAGACCGGCGAGCAGGGTGATCCCCAGCGCCGGCTCGATCAGGGTGAGCGCGACGACGCTGCCCAGCGGGGGCAGCAGGGCGATCGCGCCCAGCGCGATGGTGTTGCCGGCCTGGCCGGCGTCGGCGGCCTGCCCGACCAGCCGGCCCACGAGGTCGCCGACCGGGTACCGGCGGGCGGCGCGCACGTCGAGGGCGAACAGGTGCCGCAGCAGCCGGCCGCGCAGCCGGGCGGTGGCGCGGGCGGCACCGTACCCGCTGGCCAGGTCGCCGAGGGTGTCGGTGGCCACGAGGACGGCGACCAGGGCGCAGACGGCCACCGGCCACCAGCGGGTCCCGCCGGTCAGGGCCGCGTCGACGGCCAGGCCGAGCGCCGCGGGCAGCAGCAGCTCGGCGACGGCGCCGGTCAGGGTGACCGCGCCCAGCGCCCAGGTCCACCCCCCGGCGTCGCGGGCGGCCTGCCGGAACAGCCCGTCGCGGTTGCGCATCGGCCCTCCCCGGAAACGGCGGGCGGCCCCGGGTGGACACGTCTGTCCACCCGGGGCCCCGCTGGAACGACCTGGGTCAGTTGCAGGTGGTGACGGAGAGTCCGCTGTCGCCGCAGAGCAGCAGGCTCGCGTTGGAGCCGCCGCCGTTGCGGTCGGCCGGGGCCATCTCGAGGCCCTGCAGGTCGAGGAGCGCCATGTCGGATCACGTCCTTTCGAAGTGGTGCGATGGATGGGGTCAGTTGCAGGTGGTGACGGAGAGTCCGCTGTCGCCGCAGAGCAGCAGGCTCGCGCTGGAGCCGCTGGTGCGGTCGGCCGGGGCCATCTCGAGGCCCTGGAGGTCCAGGAGCGCCATGTCGAATCACCTCCCCCCGTGGGGTAGCGGGTCGTGGTCGCCCCCGCGGCTGCGGGGGAGTTCGGGCGCGCCGGCCAGCGGCGCGAGGAAGGGCAGGGTCGCCGGCTCGTCGTGTCGCGCGCAGGCCAGCGCGAGCAGCACCCCGGCGGTGCCGGTGCCCAGGTCCATGGAGAGCCGCAGGAGCTGCTCGCCGGGGAAGGCGATCCCGCCGCCGTACGGCAGCGCGTGCCAGCCGAGCCGGCGCAGCTGCGCGTCCAGTTCGTGGCGGCCGTCGGCGTCGGGGAACGTGGCCAGGTACGCGATGATCCCGGCCCGGCCGGCGAAGAGGCCGGACTGGGCGTAGAACGGGGACCGGGCGGCCCGGCGCACCCCGGCGCTGGCCTCGGCGAAGCGCTCGTCGGCGCGGTGGCGCAGGTACTGGTCGAGCACCAGGCCGATGCCGACGCTGCCCTGCCCGAGGTACGGCATGGTGCGCCAGCCCTCGTTGACCTCCAGCGCCCCGTTCGGGCGGACCACGCACCGGCGCAGGTCCTGCCGCAGCGCGGTGGCGGCGTGCTCCAGCAGCGCCGGGTCGCCGGTCAGCTCGTGCATCCGCACCAGCAGCAGCGCCGCTCCGGTGCGCCCGCGCAGCAACCCGGCGTACGGGTGCCGGCCGCCGCTGACGTCCGGGCCGGGGTCGTCGGCGAGCCGGTCGACCACGGCGGCGGTGGTCTTGTCGGCGGCGTCGCGCAGCGCGGTCTCCCCGGTGCGCCCGGCCAGCTCGGCGAGGTTGAGGGCGATGCCGGACAGCCCGTTGGCCAGGCTCAGGTCCAGCTCGGTCCAGGACTCCCGCAGGCAGATGTCGAGCACGTCGAGGGCGTCGGAGCGGCGGCCCAGGTGCTCCAGCGCGTACGCCACCCCGTGCAGGCCGTCGTAGAAGCCCAGCCGGGTGCCCGACGCGCGGGCGGTGGCCCGCCGGGCCAGCCACTGTTCGTGCTCGGGGAACCGGCCCGCGCCGCTGACGGCGAGGGCGTGCAGCACCCCGGCCGCGCCGTGGGCGAGGTTGAGCCCGCCGCTGCGGAACTGCTCGATGTCGCCGGGGAAGAGCCGGTCGTCGCGGTGCGGGGTGGCGCTGGCGAGGATCGCGGTGCGGATTCCTCCCCGCACTCCGGGCCAGTCGCCGGTCACGTCGACGGTGTCGCCGCCGCCCGTGCCGCCGTCTGCGTCCTGGCGCTGGGCGCCGGTGATCTCGGTGACCGCCTCGGCCAGCCAGTCGCTGGGGACCGGGAAGTTCTCGGCGACGATGTCGGCGAGGTGGGCGACCTTGTCCGGGGAGAGCCGGACGAGCTGGGTCAGCGGGAGGAACAGCGCCAGGCGCAGGCAGGCCAGCGCGTACCGGTCGACGGCCGGGCCGGTCCGGTCGCCGGGTGCGGCGAACCCCTGGTTGCGCAGGCCGGGCCGGCGGTGCCCCTCGATCGGGGCGGCGACCTCGAAGTCGACAAGCGCCACCCGGTCGTCGGGGCGGACCATGATGTTGAACAGGTGCAGGTCGCCGTAGACCAGCCCGCGCTCGTGGACCGCCGCGACGATCGACTCGACCTGTGCCAGGACGTCACGCGCCCAGCGGGCGTACTCGGCCCGGTCGGCGTCGGTGGCGTCGGCGTCGATCAGCGGGTACCGGTCGACGACCACCTTGTTCAGCGACCGGCCCTCGATGAACTCCAGGGCCAGGAACCGGTGCTCGCCGATGGCGAACTCGTCGTGCACCGCGGGCACCTGGGGCAGGTCGGCGAGGCGGCGCAGGGCGGTGGCCTCCCGGTCCAGCCGGGCCACCGCGTCGGTGCCGTCGGCGTCCAGGCCGGCGTGCGGGCGGGCCTCCTTGAGCACGACCTCGGTGCCGGTGCGCAGGTCCCGGCCCACGTACAGGCCGCCGCCGTTGGAGAAGTGGATGACCTTCTCGATCTTGTACGGGACCTCGGTGGTGCTGGTGGCGTTGCGGGCGGCCAGGTGCGGGGCGAGGAAGTCCGGCAGGGGCACCCACTGCGGCAGGTGGAACACCGGGTCGCGGCGGTCGGGCACCAGCGTGCCGGAGTCGTCGGCGATCGCGGGGACGACCTGCCCGTCCGGGGAGAGGCAGTAGCGGCGGGCGAATCCGCCGTAGCGCACGTGCACCGGCCCCGCGCCGTAGCGCAGGTCGGTGAGGATGTACGGCCCGGCCTCGCCGGCGAGCAGCGCGTCGAGTTCCTTGCAGGCCAGCTCCAGCTCGTCGGTGTCCTGGGGGTAGATGGTGACGAACTTGCCGCTGGCCGAGCGCGAGGCGTACTTGGAGTTGCGCAGCAGCAGGGTGCGCGGCCCGCGCAGGAACTTGAACGACAGCCCGCGCGGCACGCAGTAGTCCCACACCGCGTCGAGCACCCGCTCGGCGTTGGCGAGGGTGGCCGACACGTGGATCTTCCAGCCCTGCTGGGGCAGCGAGCCGCCGTCCGGGGCGTGGATCAGCCAGTCGTCGAGCGGCTCACGACGCCAGCCCGCCGGCACGTCCCGCTCGGCGGCGGCGAACGCCGGCTGGGCCACCGCGCTGCCCAGCGAGTCGTAGAAGAGCCGGTCCGCGGCGCAGTAGTTGTCGTAGCGCTCGTCCACCGTGACCCCCTCCGCGATCTCGGCCGGTTCCGTTGCCCGGCGACGGATACGAGTCTCGTGCGCCGAACCCGTCCGTCCCCAGTGCAGTTAGTCATGACAGCGGATGCGTGCCGCACGGATCCCGATGACAAAAGTCACCGGCGACCCGTGGTAGCTCCAAAAAAAACCGGCCGGCGCCGCGAGGGCGCCGGCCGGTTCCGTGGACCGGGTGCCGGTCAGTCGGTGGCGCGCCGCTGCGCCCGGTACCGGGCGATCAGGGCGCGGGTCGAGGAGTCCAGCCCGGACAGGTCGGCCTCGTCGCCGGCGAGCAGCGGCGCGAGCTGGTTGGCCATCACCTTGCCCAGCTCCACGCCCCACTGGTCGAACGGGTTGATGTCCCAGATCGCGCCCTCGGTGAACACGATGTGCTCGTACAGCGCGATGAGCTGGCCGAGCACGGCCGGGGTCAGCTCCGCGGCGACGATCGAGGTGGTCGGGTGGTTGCCCGGCATCACCTTGTGCTCCGCCAGCTCCGCCGGGGTGCCCTCGGCCTCGACCTGTTCCCGGGTGCGGCCGAACGCCAGCGCGGCGGTCTGCGCGAAGAAGTTCGACATGAACAGGTCGTGCATGTCGCCCAGGTCGTGCGTGGGCCGGCTGAACCCGATGAAGTCCGCCGGGACCAGCCGGGTCCCCTGGTGGATGAGCTGGTAGAAGGCGTGCTGGCCGTTGGTGCCCGGCTCGCCCCAGAAGATCTCCCCGGTGTCGTACGACACCCGCGTGCCGTCCAGCGTCACCGACTTGCCGTTGCTCTCCATCGTGAGCTGTTGCAGGTACGCCGGGAACCGGTGCAGGTACTGCGAGTACGGCAGCACCGCGTGGGTCTGCGCGCCGAGGAAGTTGGTGTACCAGACGTTGAGCAGCCCGAGCAGCGCCGGCACGTTGCGCTCCACCGGCGTGGTGCGGAAGTGCTCGTCGACGGCGTGGTACCCGGCCAGCAGCTCCCGGAACCGCGCCGGTCCGACCGCCAGCATCACCGACAGCCCGACGGCCGAGGGCAGCGAGTACCGCCCGCCCACCCAGTCCCAGAAGCCGAACATGTTCGCCGGGTCGATGCCGAAGTCCCGTACCCGCTGCTCGTTGGTGCTGACCGCGACGAAGTGCCGGGCCACCGCCGAGGCGTCGCCACCGAGGCCGGCGAGCAGCCAGTCGCGGGCCTGCCGCGCGTTGGCCAGCGTCTCCTGGGTGGAGAACGTCTTCGACACCACCACGAACAGGGTGCTCGCCGGGTCCAGGTCGGCGGTCGCCTCGGCGATGTCCGTGGGGTCGATGTTGGAGACGAACCGGCAGACGATCCCGGCGTCCCGGTACGCCCGCAGCGCCTCGTACGCCATCACCGGCCCCAGGTCGGAGCCGCCGATGCCGATGTTGACCACCGTGCGGATCCGCTCGCCGGTGTGCCCGACCCACTCGCCGGAGCGGACCCGCTCGGCGAACGCCGCCATCCGGTCGAGCACGGCGTGCACGTCGGCCACCACGTCCCGGCCGTCCACGGTCAGCGTCGCACCCGCCGGCTCGCGCAGCGCGGTGTGCAGCACCGCCCGGTCCTCCGTGGTGTTGATGTGCGCGCCGGAGAACATCGCCGCGATCCGCTCGGTCAGCCGGGCCCGGCCCGCCAGGGCGGCGAGCAGGGTCAACGTCTCGTCGGTGACCAGGTTCTTGCTGTAGTCGACGTGCAGGTCCGCCAGCTCACCGGCCAGCCGCTCACCGCGGTCCGGGTCGGCGGCGAACAGATCGCGCAGGTGCGCGTCCCGCAGCTTCTCCGCGTGCGCCGCCAGCGCCCGCCACTCGTCGGTGGTGGTGATGTCCTCGGCCATTCCCGGCTCTCCTCCCGCACCTGCTCACAAACCGTTGCGCGCCGTAACCGTACTGCGCGGGCCCGGCCGCCCGGGCCAGACTGCCATCAGCCGGGACGTGTCGCACCCCGGCGCGCGCACGTCACCCGGGGGTAGGCACGCCGCTGTTGACGCGGCCGGTCACTCTTCGTCCGGGCGGCCGAGTCTCCAGTAGCCCATGAACGCCACCGACCGTCGGTCGATCCCGCATTCAGACACCAACAGCCGTCGCAGCGTGCGTATGACGCCGGCTTCACCGGCGAGCCAGGCGTACAGAGGCGCTGCGGCCCTGGCAGTGGGTACTTCCCACAGGATGCCGGTGTCGACGTCGACGTCGTCCAGTGGTGCCGCGGGTGCCGTCGGCCGGGTGAGCGGTCGGGTCGCCGCGGCGGTCACGGCCGGTACGAGGCGGCTTCCGTGGGTACCGGCGTCCCGGACCAGCCACGTCACGCAGATGCCTGGTGGCGCCTGCGTCGGCAGAACGTCGGCGCGGTCCGGGACCTCCAGGAAGGCCTCGCCGTAGGCGTTGCGGGGTAGCCGTTCGAGGATGGCGCCGATGGCCGGTACAGCCGTCTCGTCGCCGGCGATCAGCAGCGACCCGACGTGCTTAGGCGGGCGGAACTCCACACCGCCGTGGTCGCCGTCGTAGCCGGCGTCGGGGCCGAGGATCGCCAGCACGTCGCGGGGTCGCGCCCGCAGCGCCCACCGCGACGCGGGACCACTGTCACCGTGGACGGCGAAGTCGACATCGACCTCGTTGAGGTGGGGGCGGACCGCACGGGCGGTGTAGGTCCGGATCGGGTTGCGGGTCGTTTCGGGCAGTGACCGCCACCGCTGGTACCAACCTTCGCCGGTGGGCAGCCCGGCGAATCCGGAGCCGGGCAGGGGGAAGACGAGCTTTACGCGTTGGTCGTAACCGTTGTCGCAGAAGCGGTCGAGGTCGGGACCGGTGAACGTGACACGTACGAAAGACGGGCTGAGTCGGCGAACCGTTCGCACGTCCACCGTGAACAGCCGCCACGGGGCGACGGTGAGGGTTGCCATGTTTTGCAGTCCTTCCTGTCGCGACTCCGGCGTGACCGCCCGGCCGGCGAGGCCCGCTGGCCCGCCGGCCGGGCGGCACGGTCAGCGCAGCGGTTCGACGCCGGCGGCCTTGGCGATGTCGTCGAGGATGAGGTGGGCGCCCTGGATGCCGATGCCGGTCATCCAGGTGTCGTCGCTGACGTTGGTGACGCGGTTGTTCTTGACCGCGGTCAAGTTGGCCCACAGCGGGCTGGCGAGGAATGCCTTCTGCTGGGTGGTGGCGGGGTCGCCGTAGGTGCAGACGAAGACGTAGTCACCCTCGGCGCGGTCGATCAGCTCCGGTCCGATCTCGGTGATGACCTCTTTGGGGTCCTGCTGAGAGGCGGGGCGGGGCAGGCCGGTGTCGGCTACGACGACACCGCTGAAGCTGCTGGGCTGGTAGAGGCGGGTCGGTCCGTCGACGAACCGGACGACGGAGATCGTGGGCGCCTTGCCACCGTTCTTGGCGGTGATCGCCGCACCGATCTTCTTGGCCCGCTCCTGGTACGCGGCGATCGCCGTCTCGGCTTCCTTGTCCTTGCCGAGGGCCTTGGCGAAGAGGGCGACGTTCTCCTTCCAGCCGTCACCGGGGGCCTCGGCGAAGACGGTGGGGGCGATCTGGCTGAGCCGGTCGTAGATCTTCTCGTGGCGGATCTTGGAGGACAGGATCAGATCCGGCTTCAGCGACAAGATCTTGTCGATGTTGGGTTCCTCCAGCGGCCCGACGTCCGGCACCCCGGTCAGGTCCTTCTGCAGGTGGACCGGGTAGGTCTTGGCGACCGGGTCGACGGAGACGGCGGCGATCGGCTTCACGCCGACGAGCAGCGCCGCTCCAGCTTCCGGTGTGTCGAGCACGACGACGCGCTGCGGCTGCTTGTCGATGGTGGTGGTGCCCATGGCGTGCGTGATGGTGCGCGGGAACGTCCCGGCGCTGGACGCGCTCGCGGCCGGCGCGTCCTTCGAGGTGCCACCGCATGCGGCCGTCAGCGCGGTGAGCGCCATCAGGCCGGCGACCGCGGTGACGCGGCGGAGGGTGAACGAACTTCTCATGGTGGTCCTCTCGAATTTCATGATCTGACCGAGTCGGCGACGTCGCCGACGGCGGACGGGGATGCCGCCGACCGCTCGCGGCGGTCGTGCGGCACCACGAGGGGGGTACCAGTGACCGGGTCGTCGATGACCAGGCACGGCAGGTCGAACACGTCGTGGACGAGATCGGCGGTGAGGATCTCGGTGGGCGCTCCGGCGGCGACCAGCCGGCCGTCCTTCATGACGAGCAGATGGTCGGCGTATCGGCAGGCCTGGTTGAGGTCGTGCAGCACCGCAACCACCGTGCGGCCGTCGTGGGTGAGGCCCGCGAGCAGGTCCAGCACGTCCAACTGATGACGCAGGTCGAGGTACGTGGTGGGTTCGTCGAGCAGCAGCAGCGGTGTGTCCTGGGCGAGGGCCAGGGCGATCCAGGCCCGCTGGCGCTGGCCGCCGGACAGCTCGTCGACCATCCGGGTACGCAGGTGCAGCAGCTCGGTGCGGCCCAGGGCGGCCTCGACAGCGTCGGAGTCGCCGCTGCTCCAGCCGCGCAGCAGCCCGTGGTGCGGGAAGCGGCCCCGGCGTACGAGCGCCTCCACGGTGATCCCGGCGGGGGTCACCGGGGCCTGGGGCAGCAGGCCGAGGCGGCGTGCGACCTGCTTCGTCGGGGTCCGGGCGATGTCGGCGCCGTCGAGCAGGACGGTGCCCCGCCGGGGGGCGAGCAGCCGCGCCAGTCCGCGCAGGAGGGTCGACTTGCCGCACGCGTTCGGGCCGACGATGACGGTGTAGCCGCCGGTCGGGACGTTGACGTCGAGTCCGTCGATGATCACTTTGCCGTCGTAGGCGAGGGTGAGGTCGCGCGCCGAAAGACTTGTCATGTCCGTGCCTTTCCGCGGTGGTGCCGCCAGAGCAGCCAGAAGAACAGCGGTGCGCCGACGGAGGCGGTGACCACGCCGGCCGGCAGGGCGGTGGGCAGCGCATGCTGGGCCGTCACGTCGGCGCCGAGCAGCACCGCCGCGCCGAGGACGAGCGCCAGCACGAACGTGCGCGGGGAGAGCGGACCGGCGATCAGCCGGGCGAGGAAGGGCACCGCGAGCGCGATGAACGGCAGCGGTCCGCCGAGCCCGACGCCGACCGCGGCGAACGCCACGGCAGCGGCGACAATCCCGAGTCGCACCAGTCGCACCCGCAGGCCGAGGCCGGCGGCGAGGTCGTCGCCGAGGTCCAGCACGGCGAGCAGGCGGAGCAGGACCAGCGCCGTCGGCGTCAGCACTGCGACGGCGACCGCGGCGACGGCGACCTCGGTCCAGGTGCGGTTGTACAGGGTCCCGACGGTCCACAACACCGCGGACTGCACCAGGTCGTCGGGGAACCGCAGCACCAGGAAGGTCTTCACCGCGTACAGGGCGGTGTGCAGGCCGATCCCGACGAGTACCAGGCGGTCGGCGCCGATGCCGTTGCGCCAGGCGAGGCCGACGAGCAGGGCCGCCGCGGCGACGGCGCCGAGCAGCGCTCCGCCGGGTACCAGGACCCCCGGTACGCCGATGATGATGGCGGCGACCGCGACCGCCGTCGCGCCCATGTTGACGCCGATGACGTCGGGCGACGCGAGCGGGTTGCGCAGCAACGCCTGCAGCAGCGCCCCGCTGGCGGCGAACGCCGCGCCAGCGAGTACTGCGGCCAGCACCCGGGGCAGCCGCCACTGTTGGACCACCAGGAGATCGGCGCGATGCCCGTCGCCGACGACGGCGCGGGCGGCGTCCAGCATGCTGATCGGATAGTCGCCCAACGTCAACGCCCACAGGCCGAACACGACGGTGCCGGCCAGTGTCACGGTGGTCCACAGCGCAGCCCACAGCACGGGCCGCTTCGCGGGACGTGGTGACGCGTCGACCAGGAGGGGGGTGGCCCGATCGGTGACGCTCATCCGCTCACCAGCCGGACACGACGGACAAGGATGATCAAAACGGGGGCGCCGAGCAGCGCGGTGACGATGCCGGCTTCGAGTTCGAGGGGGAACAGCACGACCCGGCCGATGACGTCGGCGAGCAACAGCAGTGCCGGGCCGAGGATGGCGCAGGCGGGCAGCAGGACGCGGTGCTCCGGCCCGCAGAGCTGGCGCGCCAGGTGCGGTGCGGCGAGGCCGATGAAGGCCAGCGGTCCGGCGGCGGCGACCGCGCCCCCGGCGAGCAACGTGACGGCGACGGCGCCGAGCAGGCGATGCCGCAGCGGGTCGAAGCCGAGGGCCACGGCGGCGTCGTCGCCCAGGGCGAGGGCGTCGAGCGCCCGGACCAGGACGATCGCGAGGACCGCGCCGACGACGAGGAACGGCAGCACCGCGGTCAGCACACCGATCGGTCGGCCGGCGATGGACCCGGCGATCCAGAACCGCGCCTCGTCGAGGGTACGCCGGTCCAGGGCCATCACGGTCTGCGTCCACGACAACGCCGCCGTCGCCAGTACCGTGCCGGAAATGGCCAGCCGGATGGGGGTAGCGCTCCGTGAGCCCGCACCGGCGAGTACGTACACCACGACGGCGGAGACAGCGGCCCCGAGTAGAGCGAACCACACGTACCCCTGCGGGCTTTCGACGCCGGCGAAGTAGATCGCAAGGACGATGGCGAACGAGGCGCCGTGCCCGATGCCGAGCAGTTCCGGTGAGGCGAGCGGATTGCGGGTCAAGCCCTGCATGAGGCAACCGGCCACGGCGAGGGCTGCGCCGACGGCGATGGCGAGCAGCGTCCGCGGCAGGCGGATCTCCCGGACGATGATGTGGTCGCGCTCGCCGCCGCCACCGACAAGGGCGTCGAACGTCACCAGTGGACTGATCGTGCGGGCGCCGACGAACAGGCTCAACGCGATCGCCACCAGCAGCAACCCGCCGCCGGCCAGCAGCCACGGGAAGCGGACCCCCGGCGTGGCGCGCAGGGACGGGCTGGTCATGGACGATGGCTCCGGGGTGTCGGGGGCGTCGAGACGATCACGCGTAGCGTATAAGGTGAGCCTAACCTTGGTCAAAAGGAGCCCCCATGGATCTGCCACCGTCCGCCGCCGGCGCGCCGGCCCTCGCCGCCGACTCGTTGCCGCCGGCCGTGGTTGCCGCGCTTGTGGACCAGGCCGCCGACCGGTCGGATCCCCTCAGCGGGTACCTCTACAGCCCGGCCGTCGCGGTCGCGCGGGCCGACGCACTGCGCGCGGCGCTGCCGGACTGGGCCAAGGTCTGCTACGCGGTCAAGGCCAACTCGTACCGCCCGGTCGTCGCCGCTCTCGCCGGGCACGTGGACGGGTTCGAGGTCGCCTCGGCCGCCGAGGCGACCCTGGCGCGCAGTGTCCGGCCGGACGGGCTCCTCGTCGCCGCGGGCCCGGCCAAGAGCGACACGTTGCTGCGCCACCTCATCGCGCACGGCGTCGACGTGATCAACGTGGAGAGCCTGCACGAGCTGCGCCGCGTCGACCGGATCGCCGCCGAGCTCGACCAACCGGTGGCGGTGACCCTGCGGGTGAATCCGCGCCGCGTCGCGGTCGCGGGCGCGCTGGCGATGGGCGGCAAGGCCACCCAGTTCGGCATCCCCGAGGCCGACGTGCCCGAGGTGCTTGAGCAGGCGCGCGCGCTGCGCCGCACCGACGTCGTCGGCTTCCACCTGCACGTGGTCGGCAACAACCTGGACGCCGCCACGCACGTCGCGTACCTGCGATGGTGCCTGCGGTTCGCGCAGGACACGGCGGCGCGGCACGGCGTGCGGCTACGCGTCGTCGACATCGGCGGCGGCATCGGCGTCTCGTTCGGCCGGGGACCGCACTTCGACGTACGCCGCTTCGGCGAGCTGGTCGCCGACGTCCGGCCGCCCGCCGACTGCCAGGTCGTCTTGGAACCGGGCCGGTACCTGGTGACGGGCTGCGGATGGTACGCCGCCGAGGTGCTCGACGTCAAGCACGCCTACGGCACCTGGTTCGTGGTGCTGCGCGGCGGCATCAACCACTTCGCGCTGCCGGTGTCCTGGGACATCCTGCACCCGTTCACGGTGGTCCCGGTCGCGTGGTGGCCGTACCCGTGGCCGCGGCCGGAGGTCCGCGACGCACCGGTCACCGTGGTCGGTGAACTCTGCACCACCGAGGACACGCTCGTGCGTGACATGACCGTCGACCGGGTGCGCGCCGGCGACCTGGTGGTCTTCCCCGACGCGGGCTCGTACGGGTGGGAGTTCGCGCTGCCTGAGTTCCTCGGTCATCCCCGCGCCGAACGTTGGACGCTGGACTCCCCGGCGGGCGCCGATGCGCTCACAGCCGTTCGAACCCTCGCCTCCGTTCCCAGTCCGTGACGGTCGCGGCGAACGCGTCGAGCTCGGCGCGCGCCGCCGCGGCGTAGTGCGCCACCACGTCGGAGCCGAACCCCATGTGCGCGGCCTCACTGGCCTCCCACAGGGACACCGCCTCGGCGAGTGAGGCGGGCAGCCGGGGTCGGTCGGTGGTGCCGAACGCGTCACCGACCAGGGCGGGCTCCAGGGGGAGCTTGTGCTCGATGCCGTGCAGGCCGGCGGCGATGACGGCGGCGACGGCCGTGTACGGGTTGGCGTCGCCGCCGGGCACCCGGTGCTCGATGCGTAGCGAGTCACCCTCCCCCACCACGCGGATCGGGCACATGCGGTTGTCGCGGCCCCACGCCACTGCCGTAGGGGCGAACGAGCCCGGCGCGAGCCGCTTGTACGAGTTGACGTTCGGCGCCTGCAGCAGGGTGAAGTCGCGCAGGCAGGCGAGCTGCCCGGCGACGAAGTGCGCCATCGTCGGCGACATCCCGGCCAGGTCCGGCCGGTCCGGCGAGCCACCGCCGGCGAAGACCGGGGTGCCGTCCACGTGACGCAGCGACAGGTGAACGTGGCACGAGTTGCCCTCGCCGGCGTCGTACTTCGCCATGAACGTCACCGACAGGCCCTCCTGGGTGACGATCTGGCGTACCCCCGTCTTGTAGACGGCGTGGTTGTCGCAGGTGGTCAGGGCGTCGGCGTAGCGGAACACCATCTCGTACTGGCCGGGGTGGCACTCGCCGCGCGCCGACTCCATCCGCAGCCCGGCCTGCCGCATCTCCCGCCGGATGCGGCGCACCACCGGGTCGATCTCGGTCACGCCGGCGACCGAATAGTCCACGTTGTGCCGGGTCGCTGTGACCAGGCCGCGGTAGTCGCGCTCGTGCGCCTGCCGGAACGTGTCGGTGAACAGCAGGAACTCCAGCTCCGTACCGGCGAAGGCGAGCAGGCCCCGGTCGGCGAGGCGATCCAGCTGGGTACGCAGCACCTGCCGCGGCGCGAACGGCACCGGGGTGCCGTCGGGCCAGCGGGCGTCGGCGAGCACCAGCGCGGTGTCCTCGTCCCACGGCAGCCGGCGCAGGGTGGCGACGTCGGGCACCAGCAGCAGGTCGCCGAAGCCGGCCCGCGCGGCGTCGAGCGCGTAACCCGGGCCGGTGTTCATCTCGACGTCGGTAGCCAGCAGGTACACGCAGGCGGGGAAGCCCACGCGCAGCGTGTCGTCGAGGAAGTGGTGGCCGTCCAGGCGGCTGCCCTGCAACCGGCCCTGCAGATCCGGTACGACGACGATGACGTTGTCGACCGCCCCGGCGGACACGTCTTCGCGAAGCTGCTCGACGGTGATCACAGTGGGTCCTTCTCGTCGTGCAGCGGATTGGGGACGGGGTCCGCGTCGAGGCGGAACGAGGCGTCGCGCTCGGCGCGGTCGTGGTAGCCGCCGGGCAGCAGCCGCTCCCGGTTGAGGCAGGTCCGCGGGAACGCCGGCTTGCCGAGATCGAACAGGGCGAACCGGTCGGCCAGCTCGGCGAACCGTTCCTGGTAGCGGCGCACCTCGTCGCGTACCAGCGTCCAGAAGGTGGCCTCCGGCACCGTCAGCTGCTCCTCGCACAGCGGGGCGAGGAACCGGAAGTGACAGGTCAGCAGCGACTTGACGATCGAGCCGGCCAGCTCGTCGGGGCCGCACCGCATCAGTACGCCACCCGCCTCCGCCGGCAGGTCCGCGTACTCGGGCAGGTCGGTGTGGAGCAGCTTCATGTCGTCCACGAAGTCCTTGACGGCCAGCCGGGTCGGCACGTCGGCACCGTCGTAGACGACGACCGTGTTCTCGCCGTGCGGGTTGAACGCGATGCCGTAGCGGTGCATCAGGTGCAGCAGCGGCGGCAGCACGGCGGCGAACAGCCGGCGCAGCCAGCCGGTCGGCGTCAGGCCCGAGCGGGCCACCAGCTCGGCCACGAACGCCCGCCCGGCGGGATCGACGTGCAGCAGCGCCGCAAGCGTGCGGGCCCGCTCTCCCGGCTCCAGACAGGCGGCGACCGGCTCGCGCCAGATCACGCCGAGCAGTTGCCGGTACCGGTACGGCGCCTGCGGCAGCTGCTCGAACACCGGATGGTGCACGGCCACGGCGGCGACCTCACCGGGCAGGATGACCCGGCACTCGTCGCGCAGGAACGGATCGCCGTCACGCAGCGCGTGCACCCAGGCGGTGCTGTGCGGGGCGGCCCGGACCAGCTCGGTGGGGATGCCGCGGTACACCATCGTGTTGAGGATCGACAGCGGCAGCTTGACGTCGAACCGGTCCGGCCGGTCCACATTGACGAACGTACGGATCGACTGCTGCGCCCGGTACTCGTCGGTCGACTCGCCCAGCGGCACGATCCGGCCGGTCGCCAGCTGCGCGGCGAACAGCGGCACCACCACCTCGTCCCACTGCCAGTCGTGTACGGGCAGCCACACGTAGTCGGTGGGCACCAGCCCCCGGCCGGTGAGCACCGCAGTGAACGCGTCGCGCGTGTCAGGGTCGAGTTCGCGCCCGATGAGGGCGGGCCCGTCGAGTCCGGGCAGGCCGTGGTGCTCGGCGATGTCCCGGTGCGCGGCCATCCACCGCAGCCGGGTGCGGCGGCGCGCCTCCGGGGCGTGCGCGTGCCTGTCCGGGCCGGAGAAGCCGACCCGGCCCTTGTTCGCGAAGATCCACGGGTGGCCGGTCTGGTGTCCCTCCAGCTCGGCGTGCGACAGCTCGGCGAGCTCCGCGACGGGCCGGCCGGTGGCCAGCAGATGGGCGTCGGCCGACAGCGTCGCGGCCAACTCGGACACCGTCAGCGCGGTCACCGCCGGGTCCAGGTCCCAGGCGGCGTGCAGGTCGAGAAGCAGCCGGTACGGGTCGACAGGCTCCCCGTCCGACGCCGCGCGCATTACGGAGGCCGGCTCGATCCGCCAGGAGTCCATCGCGACAGCTCGACCGGTGAACTCGTAGGCGACGGCATCGGTGACGTGCACCCGGTACCGGCCTTCGCCCAGCGGTTGCGGCTGGAGCGCCTGCTCGAACGACAGCTCGGCGATCATCTTGGCGGTCAGCGCCGCCGCGGCCCGCCGCCAGGTGTCGTCGGTCAGCTCAGGAGGGTCGAACACGGGTGGTCTCCGTCAGGGTCGGTGCGGCAGGCTCGGGTCGGTACAGCGGGTTGGCCACGCTGCCGTGCATCAGGTCGAAGTCGGCGTCGCGCTCGGCGCGTTCGTGGAAACCCCCGCCCGTCAGCTGCTCGCGGTTGAGCGCCACCTTGGCGAAACGGGGACCGAGCAGGTCGAACGCGGCGATCCGGTCGGCCAGCTCGGGGAAGCGGGCGTGGTACTCGTCGATCGGTTCGCGTACCAGCGACCAGAACAGCTCCTCCGGCACGCCGAGGTGTCGTTCGACGACGTCGGCGAAGAAACGGAAGTGCCCGGCGCAGATCGCGGACTGGATGGAGTGGGCCAGATCCGTCGCGGGCCAGCGGTGCAGCTTCGCGAACACCTCCGGCGGCAGTAGCGCGTACTCCGGCAGGTCGTCCGGCAGGATCTCCACGTCGGAGCTGAAGTCCTTGAGGGCGATCCGGGCCGGCCGCTCGGCGGCGTCGCTGATCAGCACGACGTTCTCGCCGTGCGGGGTGAACGATGTGCCGTACCGGTAGAGGTAGTGCAGCAACGGCGGCAGCAGTGCCCGCAGGAACGCCCGCAGCCAGCTGACCGGGTCCAGACCCGAACGCTGCACCAGCTCCGCCACCACCGCCCGCCCGTCGGACCCCTCCAGCAGCAACGTCGCCATCGTCCGGGCCCGCTCGCCGGGCTCCAGGTAGCTGTGCACCGGCTGCCGCCAGATGGCGCCGAGCAGCTCGTGGAAGCGGTACGGCGCGTCGGGCAGCTGCGCGAAGGTCGGATGCGCGACGCTGACCGACGCCACCTCACCGAGGACCACGACGCGGCACTCGTCGCGCAGGAACTCGTCGCCGTCCCGCAGGCCCTGCAGCCAGGTGGTCATCGGCGGCGCGCAACCGGTCTGCGCCTCGCAGAGCCCACGCCAGATCAACGTGTTGCGGATCATGAGCGGGACCTTGACGTTGCGTCGCCCCGGACGGTCCAGGTTGGTCAACGTACGGACCGACTGCAGCGGGCGGTAGCGGTCCGGCGCCGCACCGAGCATGATCATGCTGCCGTCGGCCAGTTGTGGGGCGAACAGCGGCATCACGATCTCGTCGGCCTGGAACGGATGCACCGGCAACCAGACGTAGGCGTCGGGCTCGCCGCCGCGCTCGCGGATCCGGGCGGCGAAGTCGGCCCTCGTCACGGCGTCCAGTTCGTCGGCGAGCAGCGCGTCGGCGGTCAGTCCCGGCACGGCGGTGTACCGGGCCAGCTCCGGCGCGACGGCGAACCAGATCAACTGCAGCTCACCGGCGGCCTCCGGGGTGTACCGGGCGGCGTCGGCGGCGGAGAAGCCCAGCCGACCCTTGTTCAGGATCAGGCACGGGTGGCCGGTCTGGTGCGCCTCCAGGTCCTCGTGCGACAGATCGGCGAGTTCCTTCGCGGGGCGGGCGTTGGCCAGCAGTCGCACGTCGGCGACGTGTGTGGCGGTCAGGTCGCGTACCAGCTCGGCCAGCACCGCGCCGGACAGCCCGAGCACCGGATGGGCGTCGAGAATGAACCTGACCGGATCGGCGGCTTCGTCAGCGGTTCCGGCCGCGTGCCGGGTGATGCTCTCCGGTGCGATGCGCCACGCGTCGAACGTGGCGCGCCGCGCCCGGAAGGCGTACCGGACGTCGCCGGGCAGGATGACCGTCCACCGGTCCTCGGCACCGTCGGCGACGGGAACGACCAGGTCTTCGTAGGCCAGCTCGGCGATGGTGCGAGCCAGCAGGACGCGCCCGGCCGCGCGCCACATCCGCAGGTCTGCGGCCGGCTCGATCGCCTCAACGGACGGGTTCGGGGGCACTGGTCTCCTCCAGGACGACGGGTGCGATGACGGGTGCGATGACGGGTGTGGCGACGGGTGCGGTGGCGGGTGCGGTGGCGGGTCCGGCGACGACGACGGCACGGCGGCGACGCACGGCCACCAGCACGGCGAGGACCGCGAAGACGGCGGCGCCGACGAACAGCGGCCCGGGCAACGCCACCGCCACGGCGGCGGTGGCGACGATCGGGCTGGCAAGCAGGGCGACCGTGCTGACGGTCTCCACCGCCGCGAACGCCGGGCCGCGGACACCGGTGGCGGCGAAGATCCGCAGGTCCAGCGCGATCTGACCGAAGCCGAGACCGACGCCGAAGACGAGCCGGCCGGCCGCCACCGCGGCCGGGTGCACGGAGACGGCCTGCATCAGCAGGCCGGCGGCGGCGACGGCGCAGGCGGCCGGCAGCAGTGCCCGGCCGAGCCGACGCCGGGCCACCTCGGCGGCGGGCAGCACCGCCAGGGCCGCGAGGCTGGGCAGCAGGAACAGCCCGGCGGCGAGCATCGGGCCCGCGCCAGCTGCGTCCACGTACGCGGTGAAGAACGGCCGGACGACGTTGCGCCCGACCTCCACGACGAACACGATCGCCGCGACCAGCGCCACGCCCGCCCACACCGCACGCCGGGCGAGGGCCGGTTCGGCGGCCGGGGCATCGACCGGCGCCGCCGTCACGACTGTCTTCCGGCCGAGCACGCGGTGGCAGGCGAACGCGAGGATCACGTCGAACACGGCGAACGCGGCCAGGCCCACCCGCGGCTCCGGCAACGCCATGATTCCCGCCCCGAGCAGGGTCGCGGCCACCGTCGCCGCGTGGGTGACGACGGCGAACGCCCGCACCTGCGGCAGCCTGTCGTCGCTGTCGCCGAGCGCGACCAGCGCCGGATACGCCAACGCCAGCGACATGGTCGCCGCCACCAACGCCACCGACACCACGGTGAACATCGCGAACGTCGGCGTGACGGCCAGCGTCAGGTCCAGCACCGCCGCCGCGACGAGACCGGCCACCGCCAGCCGGTGCGCGGGCCAGCGGCGCGCCGCCAGGCCCCACAACGGCAGGGACACCACGGCGGCGGCCCGGCACGCCCACACGTACGTGCCGGTCGCCGTCAGGTCGGTCACCCCGAACAGCTCCCGGAACAGCTGCGGGTAGAACGGGCTCAGCGCACTGTCGGCGATCATGTGCAGGGCCACGACGCCGAGCAGCACCAACCGGCCTGCTCGCCGGTTCACGTCGCGGTCCGTCGGTGCACGCGCGGCACGCCCGCGCTCACGCCTCGATCCCGAAACTGGTGTACGCCGTGCGCTCCGGCAGCCGGTACGCCTTGCCCCCGGTCAGCGCGTTCAGGATCGTGGCGCTGCGCCACGCCCCCAGGCCCAGATCCGGGGCGCCGACGCCGTGGGTGTGCGCCTCGGCGTTCTGCACGAACAGCGAGCCGGTGACGGCGGGACCGAGCGCGACGCGGTAGTCGCTGTCCACCCGGTACCGTCCGCGCTCGTCGAGGTCGAGCAGGTCGGCGAGCGGGTCAAGCAGCGCCGGGCGCCGCGCCGCGTACCCGGTCGCGAGCACGACACGGTCGGTACGGACCTCGAACGTCCGGTCCTGCTGGGTCTGACGACAGGTCAGTGCGTACCCACCGGCGTCGACGCCCGCGCCTTCGACGGCGACGTTGGCCATCAACGTCGCCGGCACGGTGCGACCGCCGATGCTGCGCTCGTAGAGCACATCATGGATCTCGGCGATGGTCTCGGCGCTGATCGCCTTGTACAGCTGCCACTGCGCGGGCAGCAGCCGGTCGCGGACCGGCTGGGACAACTGCCGGAAGTAGCGGGTGTAGTCCGGGGTGAAGTGTTCGAGGCCGAGCTTGGAGTACTCCATCGGGGCGAACGCCGGCGACCGGGTCAGCCACCGCACGTGCCAGCCGGTGTCGTCCGTGCGGCGCAGCAGGTCGAGGAAGACCTCGGCCCCCGACTGCCCGGACCCGATCACCGTCACGTCCCGCGCGCCGGCCAGCGCCGGCGCGTGCTCCAGGTACCGCCCGGCATGGAACACGTGCGCGCCGAGCAACGGCTCCACCGACGGCGGTACGACCGGCTCGGTGCCGACGCCGAGCACCACGTTGCGGGCCGCCACCACGCGCGGCGCTCCGGTCGCGACGTCGCACAGCTCCACCAGGAACCGGCCGGCGTCCCACCGCACCGCCTGCACCCGGGTGCCGAACCGGCACGACGGCAACGACTCGGCCACCCACCGGCAGTAGTCGTCATACTCGCGGCGGGGGATCTGGAAGCGCTCGGCGAAGTAGAACGGGAACAGCCGATCGTGCTTGCGCAGATAGGCCAGGAACGACCAGCGGCTCGTCGGGTCCACCAGCGACACGAGGTCGGCCAGGAACGGCACCTGCAGGCGGGCACCTTCGAGCAGCAGACCGGGATGCCAGCTGAACGCCTCTCGCCCGTCGACGAAGAGGGCGCGCACGTCATCCAGGGGTTCCGCGAGGGCGGCGAGGCCCAGGTTGAACGGTCCCAGGCCGACACCGACCAGGTCGTACTCGTCGATCATGCGGTTGTCTCCGTGACGGCGTCACCGGCGGCGCGGACGAGGTCCAACAGCGCGTCGACGTCCGCAGTGGTGGCGTGGGGGTTGAGCAGGGTCAGCTTGAGCCAGACGGCCCCGTCGATCTCGGTGCGACCGATGACGGCGGCGCCGCCGCGCAGCAGCCGGCGGCGCAGTTCCGCGTTCACCTTGTCGACCCGTGCCGCGTCGGTGCGGTACCGGAAGACGACCGTGGTGAGCACCGGCGGCACGGCGAGTTCGAGCCGGTCGTCGGCGTCGACCCGGGCGGCGGCGTGCCCTGCCAGGTCGTGGCAGGCGTCGACGAGCCGGCCGATGCCATGGCGACCGAGTGCCCGGAATGTCACGGCCACCTTCAACGCGTCGACCCGCCGCGTGGTGCGCAGCGAATGCCCGAGCAGGCTCGGATAGCCGGCCGCCTCGTCGTCGGCCGGGTTGAGGTACGCCACGCGGCGCGCCAGCGGGCGCAGCGCCTGCGCGGCGCCAGCCAGGAAGACCCCGGCGGCGACCGGCTGCCAGCCGAGCTTGTGCAGGTCCAGCGCGACTGAGTCGGCGCGGGAGAGGCCGTCGAGCAGACCGGCGAGCCGGTCGGAGAAGAGCGCACCGCCGCCGAATGCCGCGTCCACGTGCGACCACGCGCCGTACCGGTGCGCCACCGCCGCCACGTCGCGCAGCGGATCGATGCTGCCGAAGTCCGTGGTGCCGGCCGTGGCGACGACCGCCGCCGGGACCAGGCCGTCACGCACGGTCGCGGCGAGCTGATCGGCGAGGGCGCCGGGGTCCATCCGGTACGCCGCGTCGGCGGCGACCGCGACGACCGAATCCTCGCCCAGCCCGAGCAGGGCGGCGTTGCGGCGCACCGAGAAGTGCGCCACTTCGCTGCAGAAGATCCGCAGTCGGCGACCCGCGGCGCCCACGCCGTGCGCGGCGGCCGACCGCCCGGTCAGCTTCTCCACTGCGGCGTCACGCGCGAGCAGCAGGCCCATCAGGTTGGATTCGGTGCCACCGGAGGTCAGCACACCGGCTGCGTCGGCCGGGTAGCCGACGAGACCCGCGAGGGACCGGATCACCCACGGCTCCAGGGCGGTGGCCGAAGGCCCCTGGTCCCACGAGTCGAGCGACGGATTGAGGGCTCCGGCGACCACCTCGGCGGCCACCGCCACCGCCAGCGGCGGGCAGTGCAGGTGCCCGGCGCACCGCGGGTCGGCCGGATCGGCGGTACCGGCGGTCAGCACACCGGCCACGGCAGTGATCGCCTCCGCCGCGCCCACCCCGTACTCGGGCAGCGGGTCGCCGTCGAGTGCGGCGGCGACGGCAGCGGCGACACCGGCGGCCCCGCCGGCCGGCAGCGGGCCGCCGCGTCGCTCGGCGCCAGCCGCCATGGCGCGCAGCGCCACGGCGAGCAGCGGCGCGAGGGCGGCCGGTCCACCAGCTCCACCTGCCAGGCTGTCGGCACCCACGCCGACAGTGTCACGGGCGTCGGCGGCCAGGACGGAGTTCATGCCGGCACTCCGGCGTAGTCACGCTCGGCCGCCACGATCGCCTCGGCGAGCCGCTCCACGACCGTGGTCGCCTCGTCGTCGGTGATGGTCAACGGCGGGAGCAGCCGCACCACGGCGTCGTTGCGTCCACCCAGCTCCACGAGGAGATCCCGCCGCAGGCACTGACTGCGGATCTCGCGCGCGATGTCCGGGGCGGCAGGTCGGGCGCCGCGGGCGTCGGATTCGGCGTCCGGTCGGACGATCTCGACACCGATCATGAGGCCGCGTCCGCGAACCTGCCCGATGCAGGGCTGCCGGGTCTGCACGGTCCGCAACTCACGCATGATGCGATCGCCGACCTCGGCTGCGCGCTGCACAAGACCCGCCTCGGCGACGTACCGCAGCGTCGCCGTGCCGGCGGCCATCGCCAGTTGGTTGCCGCGGAACGTTCCGGTGTGCGCCCCGGGCGCCCAGCTGTCCAACTCCTCGCGGTAGACGATGACCGCCAGCGGCAGACTGCCGCCGATGGCCTTGGACAGCACCATCACGTCCGGGATCACGTCACTGTGCTCAACGGCCCAGAATGCGCCGGTACGGCCGACGCCCGTCTGGACCTCGTCGATGATCAGCGGAATGCCGTGGGTGGCGGTGAGTTGCCGCATCCGCCGCAGCCAGCTGTCGGGCGCCGGAATGGTCCCACCTTCGCCCTGCACCGGTTCGACGATCATGGCAGCGGGAGGGAGCATCCCGGAGTGCGAGTCGGTCAGCAACGTCTCCAAATACCGCACACCGATGTCGGTGCCCATGTCGCCGCCGATCCCGAAAGGACACCGGTAGTCGTACGGATACGGCAGGCGGGTGACGTCGAGGCCGGTTGTCCCGAGCGGAGCCTTGACCTCCACGTTGGCGCTGACGGCGAGAGCGCCGGCGGTCATCCCGTGGTAGGCGCCGGTGAACGTGAGGACGTTGCGCCGCCCGGTGACGGTCCTGGTCAACTTGAGCGCCGCCTCGACGGCGTCAGTGCCGGCGGGCCCGCAGAAGTGCACACGCCAGCCACTCGGCCCGCCCGGCATCGTCTCCAGCAACACACTGGTGAACTCGTCCTTTTCGGACGTGCCCAGGTCGAGTACGTGCAGCGGGGCCCCGGAGTCCAGCACCCGACGGATGGCCTCGACGACCACGGGATGGTTGTGGCCGAGCGCCAGGGTGCCGGCGCCGGACAGGCAGTCGAGGTAGTGCCGCCCGTCCGCACCCTCGATCGTCATCCCACGCGCCCGGACCGGCACGATGGGGAACGACCGGGCATAGGTGCGTGCGGCGGACTCACGACGCCGCTGCCGCTCCAGAACGGCAACAGGGGACGGGTCGTCAGACCATGCAGAGGCGAGAGCCATAAGACCTCCTAGGTTAGGCTCACCTAACCATAGGGGTCAACGGCTGCGCTATCTGCCCCCGGCCCCCACGCCGGTGCAGCTGTCCCGGGCAGTCCCACAGGTGGTCGTCGCTGCCGCTACAGCCACAGGTACGAGCCAGCGCACCTGGAGGCGGTCAGGCCGCCCGGTGGGCGGCCAGGAAGTCGGCCAGCACCCGGGTGTGGGTGGAGAAGGCCAGCTCAACGGGCTCGGTGAGCACCAGCCACTCGGTCGCCTCCTCAGTGGGCGCCGACGGCGGCAGCTCGCCGACCGCTCGCTCGGGCAGCGTCCCGAACACCATCATGGTGCCGCCGGCCGGCGCCCCGTGCACCGCCAACAACTCCGCGTCCTCGGCGGACGCCACCAGCCCCGTCTCCTCCCACAGCTCCCGGACCAGGGCCTCCTGCCACGCCTCGCCGTACTCGATGAAGCCGCCGGGCAGGGCGAGCAGCCCGCGCGCGGGCTCGATGTCCCGGCGGACCACGACCACGCCGAGGCCGACGTCGGTGCGCACCGGCAACACCGCGACAGCGACCGGCGTCGGGTTGCGCCACACGGTCTGGCCGCAGGCCACGCACACCCGGGGCCAGCCGGCTTCCGGCGGGTAGCCCGTGCCGCAGTAGGAACAGTGGGAGTATGATGCGCCGGTCACGCGGGGCACGTTACCGCGTCGGCCACGCGCCGCCGGCAGGGGTGGCCGGCACGAGCCGGCGCTCGCCGCCCGGGCGCGGTCGACCGCCGTGCCCGCGCCTCCCCGCCCGCGCCGCCTGCCGCCTGCGCCGCCCGGAACCGCCCCGATCGTGGACAGTTGTTGTTCGCCGGCCAACAGTGCCCAGACGACGACAGTTGTCCACATCGGCCGGTGGTTGATGGCGCTCCGGGTGGTCGCCCTCGGCACTTAGCCGGCCGGGGCCCCCGTGTACGCGTCCGTGGTTCGCTGCGCCGCCGCGGCCGCCTGGGCCGGATCGGTGCCGGCCGCCGCGCTCGCCTCGCCCCAGAGCGTGCTGACCGTCGCCAGGAACTCCCGGCCCTCGGCCGACGCCGCCCACTCGGCGCCCTGCGCGGCGGGGTCGTCGTCGCCGCCGTCCCCGGCGCGCAGGTAGGTGGCCAGCCCGACCAGCCCCATGTCCCAGCCGACCCCGACCGCGCCGGGCCCGAACTGGTCCCAGATCGCGTCGTCGACGTGCGCGACGTGCTCCAGCGTGAACCGGGTCCGGTCGCCGGGCTCCGGGGACAGGCGCACCTCGATCCAGCTCACCTGGTCACCCATCTCCCAGGTGGCGGCGAAGCTCTCCGGCGGGTCGCAGCGTTGCACCTCGCCGCCCGCGTTGCCCTCGAACTGGTACCGGCCGTGCAGGCGCAGTTCGCCGCTTATGGGCAGGAACCAGCGCGGGATGCGCTCGATGTTGGTGCAGGCGTCCCAGACGTCCTCGACCGGTGCGTCGTACGTCTGGCTGATGGTCATCACCCGGGCCTGCCCGGCGGGCAGCACGCGGCTGCCCACCCGGCGCTCCACGCCGCTGACCTGGTGCGTGGCGTCGATCATTCTGGTCTCCTCTTCTCGGGTTCCTCGGCCTCCGTGGCCAGCCGGCGTTCCCGGCGGCCCCGCGCGAGCTCGGTGGCCAGGGCGTGCAGGGGCGGGGTCCAGAACCGGCGGAAGTGGCCGAGCCAGTCGTCGACCTCGCGCAGTGGCTCGGGGTTCACCGCGTACAGCCGGCGGGCCCCCTGCGGGCGCACCGTGGCGAAACCGCTGTCGCGCAGCACCCTCAGGTGTTGGGACACGGCCGGCTGGGAGATGCCGAACTCCGTTCGGATCACCTCGCAGACGGACCCGGCGCTCCGCTCACCCTCGGCGAGCAGTTCGAGGATCCGCCTGCGCACGGGCTCGCCCAGCACGTCGAAGGCATGCACCCCGTATTTATATCAGACCAGCCTTATATAAGGTACTGCCGTTATCCGGTCGGGTGGTGCGTCGAAATCCCCGGTGGGGCGGCGTGCTCGGTGATGGCCCGTTGCTGCCGGGCTCAACCCGTGAGCCAGTCCGGCACCTGCAACAGCAGGCCGGCGGCAAGGAGGGCTGCACCGCCGATGGCGACGCCGCGGGTGATCTTCCGAATGTCCCTCGCGTGGTGCAGCGCACTGGTGCGCAGCTTGTCGAGCGGCGGGCCGGCCACGCCGCAGATGCCCCAGGCCGTGGTCAGCGCCACCCCGTCCGCGCCGCGGCAGGGCCGGCCGAGCACGGTGATTGCCTGGTCCGCCGAGATCCGGTACTCACTGATCTCGCAGACGTCCTTGCGGTGGCCGGGTACCAGGAAGCCGTACCGTTTCAACCGGTCCCGGACGTCGGGCTGCGGGCCGGCATCGAGGGCGGTGATCTCCACCAGCGCGACCGGGAGATCGTGATAGAGGTCGTCCTCGAACAGGTACCTGTCGGCAAGCCTGGGGGCCACCTCGACCGCGCCGGTGGAATCGGCCACGGTGAACGGCTCCGATGAGCGGTAGACGCTGCGTTGCCGGAAGCTCGATGCGGGACCGCCGCTCGTCAACACGACCCGGTACCAGACACACTCCTCGCCGGAGATCGGGGCCCGCAGCGGCCCAGCGGAAGCCGGCCCCGTCCGGCCCACGACGATCGCGCGTCGCGGCGGGTCCGCAGCCTGGGCCAGCTCGGCGCAGACAAGCACGGGAGTCGTGGACAGGGCGCGGCCCAAGCCGTCGCGGTGTCGGGTGATCAGGAAGGTGATCGCACCCAACGCCAGAGCCAGCAGGCCGAGCCGGGCGGCAACTGAACCGACACCCGAGACTATGTCCACCTCCGACATGGTAGGAGCCAGGGCAAGCGGGGCGGCCACCGCGCTGCGGGCGACGCGGGGCCTCCAGCGGTGGCCGCTGACCTGTAGCGGAGCCGCCGGCCTGGGTGTGGGGCGGTGGTCAGTCGCGCAGGGTGCGCAGGATGCGGGCCAGGTGGGCCCGATCGGTCGGGTGGAGCCCGCCGAAGAGGCGTTCGGCCTCGGCGTGCCGGGCGGTGCGGATCGCCGCGCCGACACGTACCCCCTCGTCGTTGGGGTGACCAGGGTGGCCCGCCGGTCGGCCGGGTCGGGGCGGCGGGCGACCAGGCCGCGCTCCTGGAGGCCGTCGACCACCTCGGTGGCGGAACGCGGCGCGATGCGCAGGTGCTCGGCCAGCGTGCTGAGCCGCATGGCGCCGTGTCGGGTGAGTATGCCCAGCGCGCGGGCGTGCCCGGGGTTGATCTCCCACGGTGCGAGGGTCTGCCGGGACAGGTGCCGCAGCCACCGGGCGACGGCCCAGAAGCTCTCGGCCAGGCCCTCCTCGTCGGGGCTCGCCGGAGTGTCAGGGCTCACCGGAATGTCGGCACTCACCGGCCTTGGACACACCCCCCACCCACCGCGAGCGTTGCTGGCCCGGCTGGTCCTCGGCATGGTCGCCGTCGCCGTCGTGACCGCCCGCACCCTGCTGCGCGACCCCCGGGTGCTGGTCCTCGACGAGGCCACCAGCGCGCCGGACACCGAGACGGAGCGCGCGGTGCAGCGGGCGTTCGACGAGCTGGCCCGGGGACGCACCACGATCACCATCGCCCACCGGCTCTCCACCGTGCGCGACGCCGACCAGATCGCTGTGCTCGACCACGGCCGGATCGTCGAGTCCGGCACGCACGCCAGCCTGCTCGACCGCGCCGGCCGGTACGCCACCCTCGCCGCCTGACAGCCCGCCCGATTCCATCTGACAGCCCGCCTGATTCATTTCGGCCACGGCCCGGCGGTTCTGGCAGGCATGTCGATCCGCGCCTACCATCGAGCGACCGGTTGTTCTTTGCGCGGCACAACGGGGTGTTTCTCTCGCTGAGACGGCGGGTCCGACGAATTCGCGGACCGTTCGGCGGTTCTGGGAATGGGGGCACATGGCCGGCGAGAGGTTTCCCGAGCAGGACCGGCGGGCGTACGCCGAGTTCCACCGGCTGGTGGAGCTGGTCGAGTCCATGGTGCTGCGACCCAGGCGCGGCGGCTGGCGGCTGCCGCTGCTGTGCCTGGTCTCCCGGCCCCAGACGGCGTCGCCGCTGGCCATGATGGCGCACGTGTTCGCCGGCGAGGAGCGCCGGGTGCCGCACGTGCGCATCGACGCCACCGGCCGGGACGTGCGCGCGCTGCTGCACGAGGCGTACACGGGGCTGGCGGCCGGGAACTTCGGGGGCGCGGACCGGCTGGGGTTCCGCCACTACGCGCTGGCCGACGGGCTCATGCAGGTGGACCTGTCCGGCGTGCCGACCAACCGGCGACGCCGGGAGCTGGCCCAGCAACTGCGCGAGCGGATCTCGCAGCGGGCGGCCTGGGACGGGCAGCAGGCGCCACCGGACCTCGGCGGGTGGCCCGGCCTGCTGCTGTGGCTGACCCTGCGGGTCCTGCCCGGTCTGATGTTCCGGCTGCTGACCACCGGCTGGCTGTTCGGCGCGGGCCGCCGGTTCCGCTGGTTCATGCGTCAGCAGTATCTTGCGCCCGAACTCGCGGCGGGCGACTTCTTCGCCTTCGCCAGCCGGCTCACCGTCCCGTCCCGGGAGACGGAGGACCAGGAGCAGATCGACCTGCTGTTGGTGCACGCGTTCCTGCAGGACCTGCGCGTGGAGTACCGCCGCCGGCCGTGGCGGCTCAAGCCGTGGCGGCGCACCGCCTGCCCGGTGATCCTGCTGGACGGCCTCGCGGCGGGCAACGGCGGGTACGCCCTGGTCAAGCTCATCAACGCGGTCCGCGACGAGACGGGGCGCTCCGACCCCCTGCTGGTCATCACGAACGGCCACGACGTGCCGCCGGACGGGCTGTCGCCGACCGACCCGGCCGTCGCCGGCCAGCTCGTGCCGCTCGACGGGGTGGAGGGGGCGTACCGGGCGTGGCGCAGCGGCCTGCCCCGGGCGCGGCGGGCCCGGGAGGACAATGCCTGGTACCTCCAGGTGGAGATGCCCCCGGCAGACCTGACGCCCTTCCGCAACCGGCTGACCCGGATCGTGCCGCCGCGCTCGCCGTGGCTGGCCCGGCCGGTCGCGCTGGCCGCGCTGACCGCCGTGGTGCTGACCACCTTCGGCGTGTGGCAGATCCCCGGGCAGGTGCAGCGGTGGCGGGCGGACTGCGAGTGGCCGCCGTCGGCCGCGGACGGGCTGGTACGCACGACGGTGCGCGACGGCCAGTGCGTCGGCTACAGCGACCACGGGCGGCAAGTGTTCAGCCGGGACGAGTCGCTGCTCGCCGTGCAGCGGCAGATCTTCGACCAGAACCGGGAGGTGGAGGCGGCGTGGGCCGTCCGCCGGGACCGCCCCCGGGTCACGCTTGTCTACTTCGGTTCGCTGACCAAGCCCGACGCGCTGCCGGGGGAGGAGACCTTCGCCGGTGAGCGGGAGGAGTTGCAGGGCATGGCGGCGGCCCAGCGCCGGGCGTACCTGGAGGCCAACGAGAGCCGGGCCAATCCGTACCTGCGGATCGTGATCGCGAACGCGGGCCAGGAGATGCGGTACTCCGCCGACGTGGTGGGGATGCTGGCCGACCTGGCCCGCGACGATCCGACGGTGCTCGGCGTGGTCGGGCTGGTGGAGAGCCGTAAGGCGGTGCAGGACGCGATCAAGGCGCTGGGCGACCTCAACCTGCCCGTCCTCGCGCCGACGCTGTCGGCCGACCGGATCGCCGACGCCTCCAGCCGGTACCTGCAGATCTCCGCGCCCAACCTCGACGAGGCCACCCTCGTGCACGACCACGTCACCGAGGTACTGAAGAAGAAGAGGATCTTCAACTTCTACACCTACGGCAACGTCGACCCGGACGAGGGCGCGCGCAACGACCTCTACGTCAACACGCTGCGCGACGGGCTGCGGGTCCGGTTCGGCAACGACGCCTACCAGGAGACGTACTGGCGGCAGGGGGTCGACCTCACGCCGGTCTGCGCCGACCGCTTCGGCGACGGCGTGGTCTTCTTCGGCGGGCGGTACACGGAGTTCGGCGCGTTCGCCAGCAGGCTGGCGGAGAACTGCAGCGGCCGGGTGCCGCTGCTGATCGGCGACGACTCGGTCAACCGGTACCTGGCGAACACCGCCGCCCGCCGGCCCGCGCCGGAAAGCCTGCCCCTGGCGTACGTGGTCAAGGGCGAACTGGCGTACTGCAACCGGATCATCGGCGCGACCGACATCGAGCGCAAGCTCTTCCTCAACGACGTGCGGACGGTGCTGTCGCTGTGCCAGTCCAACTCGCACATCGGGGAACGGGTCGGGCTGGCCTACGACGCGACCCGGCTGCACCTGCGGGCGGTGCAGAACATCGCCGGCAACCTCTCCGCCCCCGCCGGCCGGGAGTGGAACCCCCGGGAGATCACCCCGACGACGGTGTACGTCAACATCCGCGACGTCGCCGACCCCGCGTACCGGGGGGTGACCGGGCTGATCCGGTTCGACGCCAACGGCATCGCGGTCGGCAAGCGGCTCACGCTGCTCTGCGTGCCGAACATCCGCAAGGCGTTCGACTCGCCGTCGGACGTGCCGAGGGAAATCGACCGGCACCCGATCGACCCGGCGGAGAACGAGCTGTACGGCACCCCGCCGCCCACCCGCCGGGCGTGCACCACCCAGGGCTGAGCGTGGCCCCGCCGGGCTCGCGGGGAGGAGGGCGATTGGGGGCCGCAGCGCCGTCGCAGTCACCCGACCGCCAGCGCGCCCGGTGGTCAGCCCGCCCGCGCGGCGCGTCGTGCCGTCCGGGGGAGCTGCTGCGGTGGCGGCGGCACGGCGGGGCGGAGCCCGGCGAGCTGGACGTAGCTCTCGCGCTTGGCGGTGGCCAGGTTGCGCCGGTCGAGCACGTAGCCGCTCAGCCAGATCCAGCCGTGGTACGTCGGCAGGTCGGGCACCGACGCCACGCGGAAGGTGAGAGTCCGGTCCCCGGCGAACTGCACCGAGGCCCGGCCGTCGACGATCAGCAGGTCACCGGGGGCCGGGCGCACCGCTACCAGCGACCCTGGTTGGGCGGAGTCTGTTCCGGCGGGACGCATTCCCGCGCGTGTATGACCTGCCAGTCGCGCAGCGCCCGCTTCAGCCGGTCGTTCTCCTGCACCAGCAGCCGCACCTCCTCGTGCAACCGGGCCAGCTCGTCGGCCAGCCGGGACTGGAACTCGCGTACCTGATCGGCGTCGACGCCCCGCCGACGCGGGTCGAACGCCCAGGTGCGCACCTCGTGCGGGGTCAGCCGGTCGGGGCGGCCCGTTCCGTAGAGCTGGCCACCTCGATACACGTGGGC
>NZ_SMKJ01000099.1:0-20559 GCF_004348615.1 Micromonospora sp. KC207 | reverse complement strand
GATCCACGCCGGTTACGGGGGTCTCCTCGAGCACCGCGATCCCGCGGCTCCTGGCCTCGTCCAGCAGGAGGTTGTCGAACACCTCACGCTTCACCTGGATGGCGTGGTCGAAAACCCACGGGGCGACCTTGGGCGCCGCAAAGGAAAAGGTCCATGGTGCCTGGTCCTGTCCCCACAGGAAGGTCGCCGAGGGCTTCTTCACGAAGTCCTCCGCGTCGATCCTCTCCTGGAGCCCGAGCCGGTTCAGGATGGACATCGTGCCCGGCAGTAGGGACTCCCCGATGCGATACCGGGGGAACCGGTCCCTCTCGTAGATCGTCACGTCGTGGCCGAGCTTGTGCAGGGTGAGGCCCGCTACGCATCCCGCCGGCCCGCCGCCGATGATTGCCACCCTCGATCGTGCCATCTCACACTCCCCTGATTTCCGTATAAGGACTGACGAAGACTTCCTGAGGTTGATCGCGATACCGGTCGACTCCGTTCACGCCTCGCTGTTTCCGCGTCGGGACCGTATCTTCTTCAGGCGGGCCGACATCTCGATGGAGTCGACCACCGTGACCTTCGATGGGATCTTGAACGGTTCGACCCTGCCGGAAAGAAATTCCAGCACGTGCTTCCGAACGGCCATCCGGGTCAGTGCGCCCTTCGGTTTGATGTCCACGCACACGGATTGGCCGGTAATGGCGTTAGGCCTGCCATACACCACACAGTCCTCGACGAGTGGGCTGGTCAGCAGGACCGATTCCAGTTCGAGGGGGATGAGTTTCTCACCACCGACGTTGATGACCTCGTTGGCGCGGCCCTTGATTTTTATGTAGCCGTCGGGGGTCTCCTCGACCAGGTCCCCGGTCCTGAACCAGCGATCCTCGGTCAGCGCGTCGTCGGAGGAGTTCAGATAGCCGAGGAACTGGGTTCGGCTCCGGAGTTGGAGTTCGCCGTCCACAATCCGGTATTCGACGCTGTCGTCGGAGATCTTGAAGTAGGTGCTGCTGGACGATTCGCTGGTGGTCGTGGCGATCCCGGTCTCGCTCGTTCCGAACGTCTGGAGCAGCCGCACGCCGGGAAAGTTCTGGTTGACCCGCCTGAGTAGCTCCTCGGACATCGGCTCGGTGCCGTACGTGATCAGGCGCAGGCTGCTGAGGTCGTACTTGCGGTGGTACCCGCCCACCATGATCAGGTTGAGGAACGTGGGGCTCGTGGGCAACACCAGGATCCGGTGTTCCTCGATCAGCCCGCAGATCTCGTCGGGGACGCGTTGACGGGGCAGGATCGCCGTACCACCGACGAGCAATGCACTGAGCAGGGAGTTGATGCCGCCGATATGGTCGAACATCAGCACCATCAGGATGTTCAGGGCGTTGAAGCTGCGTCGGGGCCTCTTGGTCAGCTTCTCGCTGACGAGGGCGTCGAGATTGTGCAGGATGACTTTGGGAGCTCCGGTGCTGCCGCTGCTGAGCAGGATGAGCCCTGCGGCGTCCTCGGTGCTCAGGCGGCCGATCATGCTCGCAGTGCCGGCACGCTGCTGACCGTCGCGCCGGGCGAGCGGGTCTCCCGAGGGTTGAAGGTCCTGGATGTCCAGTCCGGTTCCCGTCCTGACCAGATACCCGGGCCGACAGTGCTCGACGAGGGTATCGAGGGCCAGCGCGTTCAGCGTCACCACCGGCACGACGATGTTCCGGTTGAGGAACAACGCGAGCAGGGTCGCTATGGAGTCCACCGAATAGTCGCCATGCACGATCACGACATCGTGCGGTGCCACACCGTGCGCGGCCAGTCGGTCCTGCGTATGGTGAATCCGGTTCAAGAGGTCTTCGTAGGTGAAGCCCGTGCCCTGATCGAACAGCGCCGTCCGGTTGCCGAATCCCGCGAACCTCCGCAGCAGTTCGTCGCGCATTCAGTTCACCCCCCCAAGGAAGATCGTCTCGCCCGTGACGAAGGCCGACTGCTGACCGATCAGGAACTCGACGGGGCCGACGATGTCGGGCATCGTGCAGATGCGTTGAATCGCCTGACGGGCCACGAGTTCGTCGATTTTTCGCTGCGGCACGCTTCTGGTCAGGACAGTGGGAACCGGCGGCAGGCCGATGCCGTTGACCCTGATGCCGAACGGGGCCAGTTCCTTGCTCATGACCCGGACGAGCTGCTCGACCGCGCTCTTGCTGGCCGAGTAGGCCAAGTGCCCGTCCAGTGCCCACGGCACGGCGACAGTGGAGACATTCAGGATCGAAGCGGTCGCTCCACACGTCTTCCGCAGCAGTTTTACCGCCTCCCGGCAACAGTTGAGAACGGCGAAGAAGTTGATGTCGAAGAGTCTTCTGGAGACCTCGTCCGGAGTCGTCATGAAATGGTTCATCGTGGAGGTGCCGGCGTTGTTGATCAACGCGTCTAGGTGACTGTGCTCCCCCCGGACGCTGCGGAACATCGTTCTTATCTGGCCGGCGTCCGCAAGGTCCAACTGGTGGTGCCGATAGTTCGGATGGTCGATCGTCGCGGGTCTTCTGCTGCACCCCACAACCTGATGCCCGGACTCCAGGAAGTGCTCGGCGAGCGCCCTGCCGATCCCGGTCCGGGTGCCGGTGATCATGATGATCATGTGGTCGGCCATCCGCGTACTAGCTCTGCACGCTGGCCAGCTGTAGCTCCTCCTCGATGAAGCCGATCAGTCTGCTTACGCTGCTGAACGGGCTTACTCGGCGGGAGACGGCCTTTTCCGAAGCCAGCGACACTTCAGCTCCGAATTCATCTTCGAGACCTTCCTCGATTAGCGACAAGAAGGCCACGAGATGCATCGACTCAAATACGCCGGCATCGCCGTAGAGGCACAGGTCGAGAACGTTGCTGGTGGGGATCTGCTCCTCCCGGGTCTTGTTGATCTCGTCGATCGCCGCAGCAATGATAGCCAGGATTCGATCCGCCACGATTGGGCCTCCTTCTCGCCGGACATCAGGACGCCGCAGCGCCCGGGTTTTTTTATCCCAGCCGACCGAAGCACACAAGGCCGCGCCGGCCCGGCACTTGAACAGTGTCCGAGGCTGCCGGGTGTACAACTGCTCCTTTCACTCAGTTGAACACCCTCCGGATTCTGCACACTCTTGCGGCCGCCGGCCCAAGTCCAGAGACTGGCAAGGGCCGATGGCCGGGAATTGACAGAAGGAAGTGGTGGGTCATGCGTGACCACACGGTGGCAGGCGCCAGTAAGGACGGGCACATCCAGCTCGCCGGGCTACCCCCTTTCGATCCGAGGGACCCGACGGAGAACGCGGTCATCTCCCGGCTCGTGGGCAACTGGCACCGGCGGGCCGCCGTAAAGCGCGCGGAACCCGATGTATACGCGCTGTTCGACCGGGACCGACCTGACTTCCGCGACGACATGATCCCGTTCCGGTCCCATCCGATCTGGCAGTCCCTGTCTGACGAGGTGCGTTCACGTCTGTGCAGTTGGGGCTGGGTGGCCTACAACCGGAACACCGTGTTGATCGAGCAGCGGATAGCCAACCCCGCGTTCGAACTGGTGATCGCCGGCGAGTATCCCGGGATCGGGGGACAGCAACTGGAACTCGCCGTGGCCCAGGCCATGGTGGACGAGCAGTACCACACCTTGATGCACATCAACGGCAGTGCGGTGACCAGGCGGATGCGGCAACGGGATTTTTCCGATCGGGTGCTGCCGGATTCCCACATCACCACGATCCATCAGCAACATCTGGACCGCTGCGGTGAACGGTGGGAGCGCAGCCTGACCACGCTCGCCTTCGCAACAGTAGCCGAGATCTCTATCAACGCATACCTCGAGTTGCTGGCCGACGACCAGGAAATCCAGGTGGTCAACTCCACGACGGTGAAGCTGCACAACCGGGACGAGTACTGCCACGCATCGATTTCCGCCGAGATGCTGAAGCAGGTGTACGAGGCGCTCCCGACGGATCGTCGCCGCTTCCTGCTCGACGAGATCGTCGCTGGGCTGGAAGCGTTCGTCGCACCCGATTTCACCACCTGGGAGACGATCATGGCGTTCGAAGGAATTGCGGGCTGGGAGAAGGCTGCCGCCGAGGTACGGGAAGCGCAGACCGGAACGCATCTGGTGCAGGACCACTCGGGAGTGCACACCCTGCTGTCGGAGATGGACGTCCTCGATCAGGTGCACTTCGGCTGGGGCGAACGGACGGACCGGCAACGGTGAACACCTCGGAGAGGGCGACACGCATCGCACTGTGCCCGGCTGCGGTCGGCGTCCGCGACATCTACAGTTTTCTCGGCCACCTCGACCTGGACTGCGACGTCAATCCCTGCACCGGCCTGATCGGCCCGATCGACCCACGCCGTATCGACGACGCGAGCGCCATCGTGGACTTCGTTCGGCGTCTCGGGCTGACCCAGGCGCTCGCCAACGTGCTCGACCTCGCCGAACAGGACGTGATCGTGCGTGTCGTCCGGCACGACGACACCGTAGACGGTGATCTCGACGAACTGGAAGAGCTGCTTTCCGATTACCACAACACGCACCCGCTGCGGCTCGACGAGGCAGTGCTCCTCTCGTGCTGGCCGCATGCCAGCGGAGAACACGTGGTGTTCGTCAAGATCAGCCACTTGGTCGTCGACCTGTCCGACGTCGTCGACGTGCTCACCCGTCTCCGGGCCTACCTGCGCGGCGCCGAGACGGTCAGGGTCGGTGCGCGCTACCGGCACCACGCGGCCACCGTCGAGCGGTACGCCCGCCTGCCCACGGCCGACTTCGGGCAGGTTCAGCAGGCGCTCGGCGAGGTGCCGACCCCGGGGTGCAAGGGCATCCCGACCATTTCGGGCTCCACCGAGCAGTGGCTCCCCCTCCGCAGTGGCCTCACCTTCGACGCGTTCCTCAGCGCCGTCACCGGCGCACTGCTGACCACGATCGGTGGCGGCCTGGTGCTCCAGTACCCGTTCTCCCGCTGGGACTTCGCCGCGAAGGGCGGCTACTACGTCGAGATCAAGCCGCTGGTTGTCCGGGCCGACTCGATTTCGCGGTACACGCCCGAGTACTTCGAGCGAACCCGACGGTACTACGAGTCACTCGGCCGGTTCACGATGTCCGAACTCACCTCGTTCGCTACGGCGCTCACCAGCGGTCGAATGCCGCGCATCGTCGTGTCGGACACGACCTTCATGCGCCCGGAGCCGCACCTGTGGCGCTGGATTCCGGTGCACAGTGCGAGGACCTTCGAGGATCTCAAGTTCCTCGCCGACCGGTCCTGGCCTGGCCCGCCGCTGCTGCGCCTGCAGTACAAGCGAAGGTTCCTGTCCCCTCAGACCGCGACGGCCATTCTCGGCGAACTAGAGCAGCGAATAGGAGTGAGCAGTGCAACTGTCCGACCTGCTGACTGACATCTTCCGACGCCACCACGAGCGACCGGCGCTGCGGACCGCCGGGCGCGCGTGGACGTACGCGGAGCTCGACCGGCTCACGAACGCGCTGGCCGGACGCATCGACCGCGAGTGCGCCCCCGGGCGGCGGGTGCTCGTCGTCGGGGAACACTCGGCGGAGGCCGTCATCTGGGCGCTGGCCGCGATGCGCAGCGGCGCCGTTCACACACCGATGAGCCCTGGCCTGCCCGTCGACCGGTTCGAGGACTCCGTCCGAGTGGCTCAGGCCGGTCTGGTCGTCTGCCTCGACCGTGAGAGCCTCGTACGGGCCGACAAGGCGGGTGTCCCCGCCCTCTACTCCGGTGACGTGGGGTGGCCCACCGAGGTGACCGAACGCCGGCCGAGCGGCTCCCCCGTCGCCTATTCGATCTTCACCTCAGGCTCGACGGGGGTCCCCAAGCTCGTTGACGTCGGTCACGGCGGCCTGCTCAACCTGTGCCGCTCGCTGCGCCGCCTGCTCGACATCACCCCGGGCGAGCAGGTCCTCCAGTTCGCCTCGCTGTCGTTCGACGCGTCCATCAGCGAAATCCTGGGGACGCTGTACGCGGGCGCGACCCTCGTCGTACCTGTGCGAGACCAGGCGTCGTGGCTGGGATCGGTGTCCCGGCATCTCGCCGAGCACGGCTGCGACCTCGCGATGCTGTCCCCTTCGGTGTACGCCCGCCTTGACGACGCGGCGCGCCGACGGATTCGGAAGATCGAGTTCTGCGGTGAGGCGCTGGGCAAGGCCGAATTCCACCGAGCGATCCAACACAGCAGAGTGTTCAACGCGTATGGCCCGACCGAGGCCACGGTGTGCTTCTCGCTGGCCGAGCTGACCTCCTTCACACCGGCCATCGGCACCCCGATCGACGGGTTCCGGGCGCTCGTGCATGACCCGGAGACCGGCGACCACTCCGAGTCAGGGACCGGCGAACTGGTCATCGTCGGCGACGGGGTGGCACTCGGGTATGTGGGCGGGCGCGCGGAGGAGCAGAGGGTGTTCCGGACGCTCGACGGCGAACGGGCCTACTACACCGGTGACCGCGTCACGCTGCACGACGGGACACTGTCGTACCTGGGCAGGATCGACGAGCAGGTCAAGCGGCTCGGGCACCGGGTCAATCTCGCCCACGTCGAGTCCCACCTGTCCGCCCGGCTGGACCGTGAGGTGGCCCTCGTGCGGCTGGGCGAGGAGATCGTGCTGGTGACGACGGCCGACGGCGCCACGGAGGAGGCGCTGATGGCCCGGGTCAGAAGCTGGCTGCCGGCCTGGGAGGCCCCCGACCGGATCGCGTTCGTCGACACGCTTCCGCTCGCCACCAGCGGAAAGCTGGACAAGAACGCGTTGCGAGAGCGCATCGCGGCAGGCTCCGGCGGAGCCTCGGCCAACGACCCGGAACTTCGGCAGGTGCTGGACGTCGTGACGACCGTCCTCGGACACGAAATCGATCCGAACACGTCGATCTTCGACGCGGGCGGCAGCTCCCTGGCGATGATCCAGATACAGGTCAAGCTCTCTCAGATCTACGGCGAGCAGGCCGTCGAGGCCGCGTTCGCCGCGCTGGACTACGACTTCGTCGTCGTCGACTTTCTGCGGCATCTGCACGGCGCGGATGTCGTCCGCCGGGAGTCCCCGGCCGAGACCGTGTTCCGACAGGCCGAAACCGAGCTGGCCGCGCTGCGCGCCGAGTTGCCGCTGCTGCGGCGGGAGACGCGGCGTGCAACGCAGGCGCCGGACCGGGCCGGCAGGACGGTGCTGCTCACTGGCGTCTCCGGCTTCATCGGCGGGCACGTACTGGACCAGTTGCTGCCCACCGGACGCCCCGTGCTGGTCGTGAGCACCACCGGCTCCGATCGGGTGCTGGCCGAGCACCGCGCGCGGTTCGGGCATGACGCCGCCGACTACGACCTCGTGCGAGTGATCGGTTACGGCGACTTGGAGCGGTGGGTGGACCAACGGGAAGGTCCGGCCCTCGACGGCGTGGCGCACTGCGGGTACCAGGTCAACCATCTGCTGCCGTTGGACAGCCAGATGGCGGGCAGCGTACGCAACACGGTGCTCGTCGTCCGTGCCGCCGCCGCGTTCGGCGCGCGTTCGTTCGCCTTCCTGTCCGCAGCATCGGTGGGCGAGCACTTTGAGCCCCTGTCGGCCGCGGCGCTCGGTGCCGTCGCCGACCCTTACTCGCGATCGAAGCTGATCTGCGAGGGCTACGTGAACGCGCTCGCGGACGTGGGGTGCGCGGTGGACTGCTACCGGGCGGGCCTGGTGTACGGCCATCAGGACGGGGACCGGAGCTATCTGAAGGACGACTGGTTCACCGGGCTGATCGCGCTGGCCCGCCGGCTGCGCGCCATGCCCCGGCTGGAGGGTTACGTCCCGGTCTGCGATGTACGGGAACTGAGCCGGACCCTGCTCGCGGCGATCGACGGCCGCTCCTCCGGCTCGGCGGTCGTCGTCCACCGCACCTACGAACTCGCCGAGTTGCTGCACCACGCGGGGCTGTCACCCACCGACGTGCTCCCGCCCGCCGAGTGGTTCGAGCTGGCGCGCGGCAGCGGGCAGGCCCACCTGCCGTTGTTGGCCGCCATGCAGTCGGCGCTCGGCGGCCGGGGCTGGCGGACGCCCCAGCGCGAGGTCGACCACGACATCCTCGGCGCCCTGCTCGGCACACCGCAGGAGGCGCCTCGGGCCGGCGCCCGGGCCTAGCACCAGCGAGAACGGAGACCTCCACGACATGCGCTACTCGTTGCGCCAGGACATCGCGGTCGAGCCGGTGATCGCCGGCTGGTACGGCTGGTCTTACCTCCTCCCGCCCCAGACCCTGGCCCGTTTCGTCCGTAACCGGTTCACCTCGATCATCGACAGTTACCTCAGCGATCCGCAGGTGCACGCCACCGCCGTCCGGCAGCGGAAGATGCACGGCGGCCCCTGGGTACACGCCTACGAGCACTACGACCGGATCGCGTCCTGGTACCAGGCCGCCGCCCCCCAACGGGAGCGGCTCGGTGAACTCTTCGAGGCCATCAGGCAGGTGGAGGAGGAGATCCTGCCGCGCTACCACGGTGAATGCCTGGATCCCGTCTACCAGGAGCTTCCCTCGGCGCTCGCCGGCCGTCTGGAGGTCTTCTACGGCAGGGACAACCGAACCGCCGACTACCGGTTCATCGAACCGTTGATGTACGCGTCGGAGTACTACGACGAGACGTGGCAACAGGTGCGGTTCGGCCCGGTCACGCGGGACGCGCGGGAGTTCGCGCTGACCACACCGATGCTGGAGTACACCCCGGACCAGCTGCTCGTCGACGTGCCGTTGAACTGCCCACTGCTCGACCTGATCTTCCGGGGCGGGCTGACGGAGGCCGAGTTGGCCGATGTCACGGCGCGGTTCGGACTGACCGATCAGCGGGCCGAACTGTTCGCCTCGTACTTCGAGCCCGCACCGCAGCCCACCGGCACCGCGACCGGCGACGTGCTGGAGTACGTGGGCCACGCCTGCGTGTTCGCTCGGCATGATGGCACGACGTTCCTCGTGGACCCGGTCCTTAGCTACGGCGGCTACCCCGGCGGGGCGGAGCACCGGTTCACCTTCGCCGATCTGCCCGAACGCATCGACTACCTGCTGATCACCCACAACCACCAGGACCACATGTTGTTCGAGACGCTGATCCGTATCCGCCACCGGGTCGGCACGGTCCTGATTCCCAAGTCCTCCAACGCGAGCTTGGTCGATCCCGGCCTCGGCGGCATCCTGCGGCGGTTGGGATTCTCCCGCGTCGTCGAGGTCGACGACCTGGACACGCTGGACTGCGGGTCGGCCCAAGTGGTTGCCCTGCCGTTCCTCGGTGAACACGGTGACCTGCGGATTCGCAGCAAGACCGGCTGGCTGATCCGGTTCGGCGAACGGTCCGTACTGTTCGCTGCCGACTCCACCAACATCGCCCCGACCATGTACGCCAAGGTCGCCGAGGTGATCGGCCGCGTGGACACCGTCTTCATCGGCATGGAGAGCATCGGCGCGGCGGCAAGTTGGATCTACGGCCCGCTGTACGGAGCGCCGCTCGACCGTCGCACCGACCAGAGCCGCCGACTGAACGGCTCCAACTTCCAACAGGCCAAGGACATCGTCGACGCCCTGGACCCCGACGAGGTCTACGTCTACGCGATGGGCCTCGAACCCTGGCTGGGCGTGGTGATGGCCATCGACTACGACGAGAACCATCCAGCCATCGTGGACAGCGACCTGCTCGTGAAGCACGTACGGGACAAGGGAAGAACCGCCGATCGGCTGCAGCTCCGACGGACGCTGCGCCGGTGACGGCGCACTCCATCGAACCCTTCGCCGCGTCCCCCGACGACAAGGTGCCCTGCCATGCGTACTCTCTTGATCGACAACTACGACTCGTTCACCTACAACCTCTTCCAGTACATCGGCGAGGCCACCGGTCAGTCGCCCGTCGTGGTGCGCAACGACTCGGAGTGGTCGCGGATCCGCGTCGAGGACTTCGACGCCGTCGTCGTGTCGCCAGGCCCCGGTAGCCCCGAGCGGGCACGGGACTTCGGCATCAGTCGGCAGGCGATCCTGGAAAGCGGCCTTCCCGTGCTCGGCGTCTGCCTCGGCCACCAGGGCATCGCCCAGATGTTCGGCGGGACCGTCGGCCCGGCCCCCAGCCCCATGCACGGCCGGGTGTCACAGGTGCGGCACACCGGCGTGGACGTCTTCAAGGGGCTGCCGTCGCCGTTCGACGCCGTCCGTTACCACTCGCTGGCGGCGAGCGAACTCCCCGACGAACTCGAGGCGATCGCCTGGAGCGACGACGGCGTGGTGATGGGCCTGCGGCACCGCGAGAGACCCCTGTGGGGCGTTCAGTTCCACCCGGAGTCGGTGGGCAGCGACTTCGGCCGCGAACTGCTGGCGAACTTTCGCGACCTCGCGCTTTCCATCAACCGCGTCCGGCGGGAGCAGGCCCCGCCCTACGAAACCCACGTTCGCCGGGTCGAGGTGCTGCCGGACGCGGAAGCGGTGCACAGGACCTGCCTGTCGACCTCTGGCTCGACGTACTGGCTGGACAGCAGCGCCCTCCTCGAAGGCATCTCACGGTTCTCGTTCCTCGGTGACGACAGCGGCCCGCTCGCCGAGTACGTGACCTACCGGGTGGCGGACGGGACCGTCTCGGTCCGCGGGGCCGACGGCCGGGCGACACAGCTCCGCCAGCCCTTCTTCACGTACCTGGAAGAACAGCTCGACCGCCGGCGCACCCCCCTGCCGGACGCCCTGCCGTTCGAGTTCAACCTCGGCTACGTCGGCTATCTCGGCTACGAACTGAAGGCAGAGACGATCGGTGAACCCGCGCACCAGTCCGCCCATCCGGACGCCGCGCTGCTGTTCGTCGACCGGCTGATTGTGCTCGACCATGAGGATCGCTGCTGCTACCTGCTGGCGCTCGAGCGGCGTGGCCAGGACACCGGGGCGCGCGCCTGGCTGACGGACACGGCCGAGCGTCTGGCCGCCCTGGGCGAGTGGACCCCGTCGGACAACACGGCCGTCCTGCGCGGCAGCACCGAGGCGGCGACGGACTTCGGCCCCCGGGCGCAGGCACGCCTCGACAAGGACGCCTACCTCAAACGCATCGACGCGTGCCTGGCGGAGATCCGCAACGGCGAGTCGTATGAGATCTGCCTGACCAACATGGTCACGGTGCCCACGCAGTCGACGCCGTCGGAGCTCTATTCCGCGCTGCGTACGATCAGCCCAGTGCCATACGGCGCGTTGCTGGAGTTCCCGGAGCTGGCGGTGCTCAGCGCGTCGCCCGAGCGGTTTCTCACCATTGGCACGGACGGCAGCGTCGAGTCCAAGCCCATCAAGGGGACGCGGCCGCGGGGCGACAGCGCGGAGGAGGACGAGCGGCTCCGGCGGGATCTGGCCAGCAGGGAGAAGGACCGGGCCGAGAACCTGATGATCGTCGACCTGGTGCGCAACGACCTCAACAGCGTCTGCGCGATCGGCTCGGTCCATGTGCCAAGGCTGTTCGGAGTCGAGACCTACGCGCCCGTGCACCAGTTGGTGTCGACCATCCGCGGCAAGTTGCGCCCCAGCACGACCACCGCCGGCTGTGTCCGGGCGGCCTTCCCGGGCGGCTCCATGACCGGCGCGCCCAAGAAACGCACCATGGAGATCATCGACCGGTTGGAGAGCGGGCCGCGTGGGGTGTACTCCGGCGCGCTCGGCTGGTTCTCCCTCAGCGGCGCGGCCAACCTCAGCATCGTCATCCGCACCATCGTGCTCTCGGCAGGGCAGGCGGAGTTCGGCGTCGGTGGCGCGATCGTGGCCCTGTCCGACCACGAGGAGGAGTTCATCGAGACTGTCGTCAAGGCGCGCGCCATGCTCTCCGCCCTTGACAGCGCCGCGATGGCGGGTGGGCGACGATGACCTTTCGGCGGTGCGTCGTCGTCGGTGGCGGCGGCGCGGTCGGCGCCATGTTCGCCGATCTGCTGCGGCAGTCGGGCAGTGACCCGTTGATCGTGGACCTCGTGCCGGGCGGCACGGACCCGGTCCGGTGGCTCGTAGCGGACATCACCGATCCGGACCCCGCGTCTGCCGAGGCCATCACCCGCGCGGATCTCGTCCTCCTGGCGGTGCACGAGCAGGTCGCCCTCAAGGCCGTCGGGCCGGTCACGGACCTCATGCGGCCCGGCGCGGTGCTGGCCGACACCCTGTCGGTCAAGACGCGCATGGCCGCTGAGCTCGAGGCTCGCGCGATCGACATCCAACACGTCGGCCTGAACCCGATGTTCGCGCCGGCCGCAGGGATGCCCGGCCGCCCGGTGGCCGCCGTGGTGACGCGGGACGGCCCGGGCGTGACGGCCCTGCTTGGACTGGTCGAACGATGGGGTGGCCGGCTGGTGCGGTGCACACCAGAGCAGCATGACCGAACGACGGCCGCCAGCCAGGCGCTGACCCACGCGATGATCCTCTCCTTCGGACTCGCGCTTCCAAAGCTGGGCGTGGACGTCGAGCAACTGACGGCGACCGCCCCACCGCCCCACCTGACCCTGCTCGCCCTGCTGGCCCGGGTGCTCGACGGCAGCCCCGAGGTGTACGAGGAAATTCAGCGCGTCAATCCCTACGCGAACGCGGCGCGGCAGGCCCTCGCAGATGGACTGCGTGCCTTCACCAGCGTCGTCGACGACGGCGAGCAGGGCCTCGACGCCACCTTCGAGGACCTGCGACGGCTGATGGGAACCGGACTCGGGGAGCACCAGAAGCGCTGCCGAGAGGTCGTCCGGATCATCCACCAGACGGGCGGAGGCGACACGAACCAATGACCGACCAGGACCATCTGAACGACCTGCGTGCGGAACTCGATCTTCTCGACGAGAGACTGCTGGACACGTTGCGGCGGCGCATCGAGTGCGGAGTCCGGATCGCGGAGTACAAGGCACGGCACGACCTGCCCATGATGCAGCCCGGCAGGGTTCGGCTCGTCAAGGAGAGGGCGGCCCAGTACGCCGCCGCCAACGGCCTCGACGCCGACTTCCTGGCGAACCTCTACGACGCCATCATCGGCGAGATGTGCCGGGTCGAAGACGTGGTGATGAGTCGGGCAGCCAGTGACCGGCGGTGACCCTCCGGTGCCGGCAGAAGGCGACAGCGCAAGCGACAGCTCCTTTGTGGGGCGAAGGAGGACACGATGTACACATCTCTGACCCGGCGGCCGGCTCTGCAACAGCCGTACTGGCCTGACGAGGCGGCGCTGGCGGAGGCGGAACGCGAACTGGCCGGACTGCCGGCGCTCACCACCGAGGACGAGGTGGTCGACCTGACGCGGGGCATGGCACTGGTCGCCGAGGGCTCGGCGCTGGTCCTGCAGGGTGGCGACTGCGCCGAGCGGTTCCATGAGGCCGTGCCGGACCTCGTCCGGCAGAAGGTCGACCACCTGCAGGGACTCGCTGCACTCCTGCGTGCCGGCAGCCAACTTCCCACCGTGCCGATCAGCCGGATTGCCGGTCAGTACGGCAAACCACGATCCTCCCCGTTCGAGACGGAGGACTCGGGCCGGCAGATGCCCAGCTACTGCGGCGACGCCGTGAACGACCCCGCCTTCGACCCCGTACTGCGCACCCCCGACCCGCGTCGGCTGATCACCGCCTACCACTGCTCCGGGGCAGTGCTCAACGAGATCCGCAGGTCCTGGTCGGGACGGCCGATCACCGAGCGCGTGTACGCTTCCCACGAACTTCTGCTGCTGCCCTACGAGAGCCCACTGGTCCGCGACGGTGTGCGGGGCGGGTACAGCGCGTCCACGCACTTCGGCTGGATCGGTGAGCGGACCCGCAATCCCGGCGGCGCGCATCTCGAACTCGCTCAGGCCGTGCACAACCCCATCGGCGTCAAGCTCGGTCCGTCCACGTCGCCGCAGGATGCCGTCGAGCTGAGCCGGAGTCTGAACCCGGAGGATGTCCCGGGGCGGCTGACGTTCATCGTCCGCTTCGGCGCCAAGGAGGTGGACCGGCTGCTGCCGCCGGTCGTCGAGGCGGTGGCGAGGTGCGGCGCGCCGGTCGTCTGGCTGTGCGACCCCATGCACGGCAACGGTCTACGGCTGTCCGGCTTCAAGACGAGGCTGATCGAGCCGATGCGGGCCGAGATCACTTCCTTTGCCCGCATCCTCCAGGCCAACCGGCGATGGCCCGCCGGTCTGCACCTGGAGCTGACCCCGGACCCGGTGACCGAGTGCGTCTCCGCCCTCACCGCCGATCCGCAATTCTCCGACTATCGGTCAACCTGCGACCCACGGCTCAATCCCGAACAGTCGGCTGGCATGGTCGCGCATTTCCTCGCGCTGCTGTAGCGGGCCCGCATGACGGTGGCCCGTATCCCGGCGGAGGGGGCCACCAGCCGGGGTACGGGCCACCGAGTGCAGCCGGTTACAGGTGAACTTCCTGAAGTTCCGCCTGGCTGCGTACGGTGCTGCGGCCGAACGCACGGGCCGCGCCCCCGAGCAACAGGGCAACGGCCACCAGTGACGCGCTGACCAGCAGCGGCGACCGGTAGCCGAGGCCCGCACTGAGGGCCACGCCACCGAGGGCCGGACCGGCTGCGGCACCGACGTTCATCGCCGCGGTGGCGAACCCGCCGGACAGCCGCGGTGCATCCGAGGCCAGGTAGAGAACCTGCGAGATCAGCGTGGAGCCGACGGCGAACGAGAGAATTCCCTGCACGAACACGAACACGAGGGCGGTGACCGGGTTGGCTGCCGTGAGGGCGAACAGGATCCAGCCTGCCATTAGCGCAGCACCGCCGATTGTCACCACCTGGATGGGCCGCTTGTCCGCCAGCCTGCCGCCCAGATTGACACCGATGAAGGAGCCGACGCCGAACAGCGCCAGGATGCCCGGCAGCCAGCCGGTGCCGAGGCTGGTGACCTCGGTCATCACCGGTGCCAGATACGTGAACGAGCAGAACGTCGCCCCGTTGACGCACGCACCCAGTAGCAGCGTCACGATCAGTTGGGGGCTGCGCAGCGCCCGCAGTTCGTGCCGGGCGGTCGGGGCGTCAGGGTCAACGGGGGTGGGCGGCACGGAACGCAGAATGGCGATGACGGCAGGTGCGGAGATGGCGGCCACGCCCCAGAACGCCGAACGCCAGCCCCAGACCTCACCGAGTACGGCACCAAGGGGAACTCCCGCGACGCAGGCGAGGGTCACGCCGCTCAGCAGCACCGACGTGGCCCGGCCCTTGGCCTGGGGACCGGCCATGCCTGCTGCGGTGGCCAGGCCCACGGCCAGGAAGCCGGCCATGGCAAGCGCGGCGATCACCCGGGTCACCAGCAGCACTTCGAAGCTGGAGGTGAGCGCGCCGACCACGTGCGCCAGAAGGAAGGTGATCAGGAAGGTCAGCAGCGCCCTGCGGCGGGGCCAGCGCATGCTCAGCATCGCGACCAGCGGCGCACCGACGATCATACCGACGGCGAAGGCCGAGGTCAGTGAGCCTACGGCCGGGATGGACACGCCAAGATCGGCGGCGATGTCCTGTACTAGACCAGCAAGCATGAACTCCGACGTTCCCTGGGCGAAAACAGCCAGCCCAAGGACGTAGATGGCGAAAGGCATTGAGAAGCTCCAACTACTTCGCACACGAAGGGGGGACGCGACACCACACGGGGGTGGTGCGTTGAAAGAGCCTGGTGAGAAGGCACAGGCGAGATCCCACGATGCGGTTGATCAACGGCAGGAGACACACGAAGCGCTGCTCTGCTTCGGAGCAGGTTGTCACCCGACTACGCGATCAGCCATCGAATCACCGATGGCTAGCTTCTTTCCGCCTCAGGAGTAGACACGACCACAACATAGCAATGCCTGGGTCGCCTTGTCTAACGCTTGGGCCGGGTTCGCGATCCGTCAGCGGATTCGCTGGAAGTGGCCATGGCCCGCGCAGACGGTGAGTCCGCCACGGGCGCGGACGCGGCACTGCGTCGTTCAACGCCGGCGGATCCTGCCCTGGCCGTGGCGCGGCTCGCCGGCCCGGCGGCGGCGCTTGGCCGACCGGTTGAAACAAGCCGCCCTGCCGCCCCTTGCGGGCCTATCCCGTTGTCCCGGGTTGTCCGCGGACGATCTCCACGATGCGGTCGAGTCCTCCCGGCCCAAGTCGCCACGTAGCCGGCGAAGCCCTCCACCTGGTCACGTCACAAATGGAGATGAGGTCTCATGGCCCCCCATCAAACCGCAATGACGATGTTCGCCCTGGCACTGATCCTGGCGGCCGCGCACCTGCTCGGCACCCTGGCGAAACGGTTCGGGCAGCCACCGGTGGTCGGCGAGATCCTGGCCGGAATCCTGCTCGGCCCGTCCCTGTTCAACGGTGCCGTCTCGGAAACCCTCTTTCCCCCAGACGTCCGACCGCACCTCGTCACGCTCGGGAACCTCGGCGTCGCGTTGTTCATGTTCGTCGTCGGCCTCGAAATCGACCACAGGCTGTTACGGGGGAGCCGACGCGCGGCGGTCGGTGTCTCGATCGGATCGATGGTGTTCGCGTTCGGGCTCGGCTGCCTGCTCGCGCTGTACCTGTGGCACGACCACAAGGTCCCCAACCACCTGGGGTTCGTGCTGTTCATGGGGGCGTCCATGTCGATAACGGCGTTCCCGGTACTGGCCCGCATCCTCACCGACCGGGGCATACAGCACACCAGACTCGGTGCGCTGGCGATGGCCAGCGCGGCCATCGGGGACGTGGTGGCATGGTTTCTGCTTGCCGCCATCGTGACGCTCACGGGCGGCCAGCATTTCTGGCAGGTGCTGCTGGCCCTGCCCTACGCGCTGGTGATGGTGTGGGTGGTGCGACCACTGCTCGGCAGGATCGTCTCCGCACCGGCCCGCGGCGGCCGACGAACTGCCGAGCGGGAACTCACCGCTGGGCCGGTCATTGTGCTGATCGTGCTGCTACTTCTCTCCGGCGGGCTCAGTGAATGGTTCGGACTGCACTTCATCTTCGGTGCGTTCTTCGCCGGTGTGATCATGCCGCGTCACGGTACCGAACGGCTGCGCACGCAGGTCAGTGACCGGGTCGGCATGGTCACCTGGATACTGTTGCCGGCGTACTTCGCGGTAGCCGGGCTGAGCGTGAATCTGGCCGCGGTGGGCGACGACGGGTTCGGCGAGTTGGCGTTGATCCTTCTTGTGGCGATCGGTGGCAAGTTCATTGGCGCGTACACCGGTGCGCGGGCCGGCGGCCAGCCCGGGCGGGTGGCCACGACACTGGGTGTCCTCATGAACACCCGGGGCCTCACCGAGCTGATCATTCTCGGCGTCGGCCTGCAACTGCATCTGCTGGACAGCGACCTGTACTCGCTGATGGTCGTCATGGCCGTGGTTACGACAGCCATGACCGCGCCGCTGCTGCGGTGGTCCTACCCTCGACAGATGATCGACGCCGACCTGCTGAAGCTGTCCCAGGAGTGGCGGGAGACGGCGCGAACGGTGCCAGGCCGGTCGGTAGCTGCCCGGCCGCCGGGGGAGTAGCGCACCTGCCCACCCCGTCGGTGCTAGCCGCAGCCCATCTTGGCGCGGTGGTGTCCGGATGCCGGATGATCCTGCCTGCCTGCGTTTCTCGCCCACGCTCATCGCACGACCGCTGGTCCAATCCGGACACGTACGAATCTGCGCCACGCGGCACCGGTCAGTGTCGACGGCGAGACGGGGCGCGCCCGACGCCTGCTGCCGGCGCGTAGACGGCGAGCGGTAGGTCAGCCCGCCAGCGACTCTTCGATCCTGCGTAGTTCTCGCGCCATCCCGATGAGATCATCCGCGCAGGCGGACAGTATGTCTGCCACGGCGCTCCTGCCATGCATCGGAATGGTGGGGGCGAGGCGCTTCCATTCCTCGGTGCTTCGCAACTGCGTACGCAGCTGGTGCAGGACGAGCCGTCCGCTCTCGCTGAGCCGGATCGAGGGATCTCTGCGCAGCCCGTCGAAGAGCGTGATGCGGCGTGCGAGATCAGGAACGGCCCCCACATCCGTGCGTTTCGCCCCGGCCGCCATGAGGCTGCTACTCGCCGGATCCTCCTTCCGAGCTTTGGCGGGGATCGGCTCCTGGCCGTTGGCCAAGCGCTGCCGGACGTCCCGCGCGGTTCCCACAGAGATCCCGGCCTGTCGTGCAATATCCCGCAGGGATGCCGTCGGGTTCTGCTTGATCACCTCTGCGGCTGCGGAGCGTCCGGCTGCGGCGCTTGAGGGACGCACCCGGCCGTCACGCCCGATGCGCGCCAACGACTCGGAACTTGCCTCAGTCGAACGCCGTCGGATCTCCCCCACGCTCTTGGCATTCAAGCCGGTCATCTCCGCGATGCTCCGATCCGACCAGTCCGGATGAGAACGCAGGATTCGCAGGGCGGCATTCTTTCTTTCCTCGCGTGACAACGGCAGGCCATGCCTCATATTTGACTCTACCGCGAGCAGGAAAGCCCTCTGCTCGTCTCCGTCGAACCACTGAACCGCAATGGTGTGCCGGCTGCGCAGCATCGCGGCCCGCACCCGGTGCATCCCGTCCACGACACGCATGGTCGCTCGGTGCACCAAGATCGGGGGAAACTCCACCTCGCTTTCGGCCAGCACTCTCACATGCTCGTGGTCGATTTTCATACGTGGAGAGTCTGCCGGGAGTAGGGAGCTTATCTCGATTTCGGAGCTTGGTTCCTGCCCGGACTTGACAACTTCCGGCATGAATCCCTCCAGGGGTCAGGTGATGGCTGGAGAAGGCGTGCGGGCCGCTGGCGCGGGCGAAGGCCGAGGAAAACCGATGCAACCGCCCCTCGGCGGCTCATGGCTGCTCCGACCGCAGAAATGATCTCTTTGCACATGGTCGTTCCCCACGCGCCGCTTCCGCATGGTCTGGGCATCGCTCGCCGGGCGCACCGACCGCGATGGGCTACACCCTTGCCGTCACAGGCGCCGGGGAGGGGCCAACCAACTCGTCGCCGTCGATCTCAAACAGGCTTCGCCGACGAACGTCTGAACCCGCGACCGGGGTCGACCAGCCACGGCAGCCGGCGGGTTCTCCCGAACGCACTGGCACCACCGCACCCGCGGCTACCACCGCTGACGCTGAACTGGTTCGCGCTACCGGACCTGCGCACTCGCTGCACCATGCGACTGCGATCCTTTCTAGCGGACGGAATGATCCACCTGCGACCTTCTGTTACCGCGAAGTGACGATAACCAGCAGTGCAAGGCGCGTCAATCGATTCGTAGAAATGTATTGAGATCACTCGTCTGTGACGTCTCCGATCATGTCGGCCACTGCGGCGCATACCCGGCAACCAGGTCCGCTGCGACGCTTGGTCGCGTCTGTGGGCGTGCAGGACACGCGAATTACGTAGTTGGTGGACGGGCGTCCTGAGCTGGGAATTCACCACAGGAGGCGGCCTCTATGGACAGGTGGGGCGAGTGAGGCGTGATGCCGTTGCGTTAAGAAATTGAACGGCGAGCCAACCCTTGCTGAATAAGGCGAACGAAAATTCCCCGGCGGACCACCTTGTGCCGAGCAAAAAGATTGGGTCCCGGGACTCCCACCGCAGGGGAAATCTGTTTGTCATCGCAGCGGAATAACCCCCGGACCGGCACTCGGTCGCCCTGGCATTCGTGGGCTCGGCTGGACACCGCCTTCGGAGCCGTCGGAACCAGGGTCGGGCGGCTCCCTGGCCGGTACGACCGCCGACCGTTTTCGGTGCTCCGCAAGCTACCCCGGCGCTTGCCCGGCTTCGGCGGCCGAGCCGCACTGCCCGCCCAACTCGACGCGGGTCGCGCCGGCTGCGGTGTGCCCCCGCAGCCGACAGAGAGGGCGAGTCGGCGGTGCCTCGGGTGCCCCAGGCGGTGATCTACCTTGTCGGATTCGGCTCCACCTACCCGGGCGACCCGCTCCCGCCGACCGGGCCGGCGCCGCGCTTCTCCTACCGGGGCGTCGACGCTGACGGCCGGGCCCGCCCAGCGACACCCATCAGTCGATCATCGACAGCGCGGCGCGGCTCCTTGCCGAGCAGGTGGACCGGACGCACGCCGCTACCGTCAGCCGGTTGCGCTGACCGGGGAGGGGGATCGGGACCGGCTGGCTGCTGCGCGGGCTCCTCGTGGCGCCTGGCGGACCCCTGCCGGGATAAGGTGACGCACCGTTCGTGGGTTCGCTGTTGGACACTGCGCCGCTCTTCCGCAACGAGTTGCTCTGTCCGGTGCCCCGAGTGCGGATGATCGCTCTCCTGCCAACCACCGAGGTCGCACCAGCTTCACCGGCCGGGTCATCGGTAGATGGGCCACCGAGGGCGCGGCGGGCTCGCGGTCCGGACACCGGTGGGGCCCGGAGCCAGATGGCTCCGGGCCCCACCGGCTGCCGTGCTCAGGGGCTGGTGCAGGTGATGTTGCTGGGCGGGGTGGCGCCGTCGCCGGTGGCGGTGAACCCGAAGGTGGTCGTGGCGTTCGAGCCCAACGTGCCGTTGTAGGGGGCGTTCTTGACGCTGACGTTGCCGGTGGTGCCTGTGTTGGTGCCGTTCCAGACGCTGCTGAAGGCCTGGCCGCCGCTCAGGGTCATGCGTACGGTCCAGCCGTTGAGTGTGCTCGCGGTGTTGTTGGCCACGATGACCTCACCCTGGAAGCCACCGGGCCAGCTGTTGACCGCTCGGTAGGTGGCAGCGCAGGTGC
>NZ_SMKJ01000098.1:0-20707 GCF_004348615.1 Micromonospora sp. KC207 | reverse complement strand
GTCGGCGCCAACCCCGGCGGCCGGGCGGCGGGGCTGGTCAGGGGTGACGGAGGACATCGGCTCTACTCTGGCATGTCGCGCCGTTGGGGGCAGTCCGATACCGCCCCCGACCGACCGGAAGTTGGGTGATCCACCGACGTGGCACCCTCGGTTCGGTCTAGCCTCGGCACCAGGACGCGAAACTTTCCCGTCGCGGCCAGGAGACGCTCGGAGGAAGCCGTGAACGCTCCGTATCCACCGCCCCCGCCGCAGGCGGGAGGCCGGGACCGCACCAGGCTCTGGGGCGTGCTCGGCATCATCCTGGGCCTGCTCTGCTGCGGCATTCTGGGGATCGTCTTCGGGTACCTGTCGATCCGGGACGCCAAACGGTACGGCCAGTCACCCGTGCTGGGTTACCTCGCCATCGCGTTCGGCGTGATCAACATCATCGGCAGCGCGATCCTGCGAGCGAGCGGTAACTACCCGTTCTGGAACAACAACTGACTGACGACGCGAGGGGGCCGACCGCCCGGTCGACCCCCTCGGCGCGTGTCGCGGCGGTCAGCCGGCGGACATGATCTCCCGCATGAGCCCGGCGGTCTCGGTCGGGGTCTTGCCGACCTTCACGCCGACGGCCTCCAGCGCCTCCTTCTTCGCCTCGGCGGTGCCCGCCGAGCCGGAGATGATCGCGCCGGCGTGACCCATGGTCTTGCCGGGGGGCGCGGTGAAGCCGGCGATGTAGCCGACGACCGGCTTGGTGACGTTGGCCTTGATGAAGTCGGCGGCCCGCTCCTCGGCGTCGCCGCCGATCTCACCGATCATCACGATCGCGTCGGTGTCCGGGTCGGCCTCGAACGCGGCGAGGGCGTCGATGTGGGTGGTCCCGATGATCGGGTCGCCGCCGATGCCGACGCAGGTTGAGAAGCCGATGTCGCGCAGCTCGTACATCATCTGGTACGTCAGGGTGCCGCTCTTGCTGACCAGGCCGATCCGGCCGGAGCCGGTGATGTCGGCCGGGATGATGCCGGCGTTGGACGCGCCCGGCGAGGCGATGCCCGGGCAGTTCGGCCCGATGATCCGGGTGTGCTCCCCCTTCGCCACGTTGTACGCCCAGAAGGCGGCGGTGTCGTGCACCGGCACGCCCTCGGTGATGACCACGGCCAGCGGGATCTCCGCGTCGATCGCCTCGATCACGGCGGCCTTGGTGAACTGCGGCGGGACGAAGATGACCGTCACGTCGGCCCCGGTCTCGGCCATCGCGTCGGCGACGGTCGCGAAGACCGGCAGCGCGGTGCGGTCGAAGTCGACGCTCTGACCCGCCTTGCGCGGGTTGGTCCCGCCCACCACGTCGGTGCCGGCGGCGAGCATCCGCCGGGTGTGCTTGGAACCCTCGGAACCGGTCATCCCCTGCACGATGACCTTCGAGTCCTTGGTCAGCCAGATAGCCATTGTCAGACCCCCGCAGCCGCCAGCTCGGCGGCCCGCTCGGCCGCGCCGTCCATGGTGTCGACCCGCTGCACCAGCGGGTTGTTCGCGCCGTCGAGGATCGCCCGGCCGGCCTCGGCGTTGTTGCCGTCCAGCCGGACGACGAGCGGCTTGGCGACCTTCTCGCCTCGCTGCTCCAGCAGGGCCAGCGCCTGCACGATGCCGTTGGCGACCTCGTCGCACGCGGTGATGCCACCGAAGACGTTGACGAAGACGCTGCGCACCGACGGGTCGGACAGAACGATCTCCAGCCCGTTCGCCATCACCGCGGCGCTCGCGCCGCCGCCGATGTCGAGGAAGTTGGCCGGCTTGACGTTGCCGTGCCGCTCGCCCGCGTAGGCCACCACGTCGAGGGTCGACATGACCAGACCCGCGCCGTTGCCGATGATGCCGACCTCGCCGTCGAGCTTGACGTAGTTGAGGTCCTTCTCCTTGGCGGCCTGCTCCAGCGGGTCCACCGCGGCCTGGTCGACCAGCGCCTCGTGGTCCGGGTGCCGGAACCCGGCGTTCTCGTCCAGGGTGACCTTGGCGTCGAGCAGCAGCAGCTTGCCGTCGCCGGTCTTGGCCAGCGGGTTCACCTCGACCAGGGTGGCGTCCTCGGCCACGAACGCCTGCCACAGGCCCACGGCGACCTCGACGACCTGGTCGGCGACCTCGGCCGGGAAGCCGGCGGCGGTGACGATCTCGCGGGCCTTCGCCTCGTCGACGCCCGTGACGGCGTCGATCGGGGCCTTGACGACCTTGTCCGGGGTTTCGGCGGCGACCTGTTCGATGTCCATACCGCCGGCGACGCTGGCGATGCAGAGGAAGGTGCGGTTCGCCCGGTCGAGCAGGTACGAGAAGTAGTACTCCTCGGCCACGTCCGCCGTCACGGTGATCATGACCTTGTGGACCGTGTGACCCTTGATGTCCATGCCGAGGATGTCGGTGGCGCGGGCCACCGTCTCATCCGTGCCCTCGGCCAGCTTGACGCCGCCGGCCTTGCCACGGCCACCGACCTTCACCTGCGCCTTGACGACCACCCGACCGCCGAGGCGTTCGGCGATCGCGCGGGCCTCCTCCGGGGTGTTGGCGACGCCGCCGGCCAACACGGGCAAGCCGTGCCGCTCGAACAGGTCCCGCCCCTGGTACTCGTACAGGTCCACTTGCGCGTCCCGTCCCGTCTCCGCGGCGCGCCGTCGCGCCGCCACCAGCGTTGTGGAATCAGTTTGACGCCTGTCATCAGTTGAAACAGGCCATTGGGCGCAGCCTAGCGAGGTCGGCACCGGCGGCAACCGAGCGGGTGCGCGGTGTGCCCTAATCCACAACCAGCCGCGTCGGCACCGTCCGGGACGCTCAACGCGAGGGAACCGGCCGGACCGGCCGGGCCCGGCGACCGGACGCGCAGCAGCGCATGCGGGAATTCCGCGGACGATGTTCCCAGCTCCGCGTAACCCCACCGTCAGGGCGTCGTTGAGTCAGGTGTCGGAGCGCTGACCAGCGCAAAGACGGGAGACGGCCGATGCCCTGTCGGTCGAGGGGTGGCGGCGGGGCATCGTGCATAGAGGGGCCGGACGTGTGAGGGGTGCGTCCGGCCCCTCCCCCTGCCCGGAGAAGGGTACCGGGGCACGGGTCAGGCGACCGACCGGGCAGTGCGCCGGGCGCGGGGGCAGGCGACCCACCCGGCAGTTTTTTTGCGGCGCGGGTCAGGCGACCGGCTGGGCCACGTTGGCCCGCACCCACTCGACGATCGACTGCGTGGTCGCGCCCGGGGTGAAGATCTTCTTGACGCCGAGCTGCTCCAGCTCCGGGATGTCGGCGTCCGGGACGATGCCGCCGCCGAAGACGACGACGTCCCGCGCGTCCCGCTCACCCAGCAGCTCGACGACCCGCCGGAACAGGGTCATGTGCGCGCCGGAGAGCACCGAGAGCCCGACCGCGTCGGCGTCCTCCTGGATGGCCGTCTCGACGATCTGCTCCGGCGTCTGGTGCAGGCCGGTGTAGATGACCTCCATGCCGGCGTCGCGGAGGGCGCGGGCGACGACTTTGGCCCCGCGGTCGTGGCCGTCGAGGCCCGGCTTCGCGACGACGACCCGGATACGAGAGCTCATCAGCGGACACCTTTCGAGGGCGCTACGACTGTCACCTGAACGAACGGTAACCCGACGGGCCGCCGACGGGGAATCCGACCGGCACCCCCGGGGGAAGCCTAGGGGGCCCAGGCATGGAGTCGGGCATTCGGGCGACAGCAATCACGGTCCGCGACGAAGGGGCAGGTGGCGGCACGTATGACCAAGTGACGAGGTGTGACAATAACGGATGTAAACGGACAGACCGACACGCCAATTACCCCGTCTGGCTTGTGACGGACGTGGCGGTTGGCTACCGTGTCCACGGTTGTCATCAGGTCCACGGACGGGTGACGACGTGGTCAGCCGACGTTCACCACCGCTTCACGAGCGCCGGCCGACCGCATCGGATCCCCGACAACGGAGGGTGTGCGTGCGCCAGCGCCTGTCGTCTGAGCCCGATCGATATCGCGGTCGTCGCCGCGTACCCACTCCTCCGCGTAGCCGCTACGCCGCCGTCGTCACCACCGCGTTCGTGGGCGCCGGCGTCGTCGCGCTCGGCGCGGGAGCGCTACCGGACGCCAAGAGCGTCAGCCCGTCGGTCCTCGACGAGCTCAAGCAGGCCAGCATCACCAGCCAGGACGCGGCGGCCCGTGCGGACGCCGCCGAGCGGGCCTCCCGGGACAGCCGGGCGGAGACGAAGACCGCCTCGGAGCAGGGCGTCTGGCTCCTGCCGTTGCAGGGCTACGACTTCAACTCCCCCTACGGCATGCGCTGGGGCAAGCTGCACACCGGCATCGACCTGGTGGCCCCCGAGGGCACCCCCTACGTCGCCATCCACGAGGGCACCGTCACCAAGGCCGGCTGGTTCGGCGGCTACGGCTACGCGGTGATCGTCAAGCACGCCGACGGCAGCGAGGCCATCTACGGCCACTCCTCCGCCGTGAGCGTCAAGGAGGGGCAGCAGATCAAGGCCGGCGACCAGCTCGGCCTGGTCGGCAACACCGGCCACTCGTACGGCTCCCACCTGCACCTGGAGATTCATGTCAACGGGGACCCGCTGGACCCGGTGCCGTGGCTCCAGGACCGCGGAGTGGACATCAAGATGCAAATCGAGCTGCACTACAGCGATGTAGCCGCGTCCTGACGCTGCGCATCGGCCGTTGACCGCCCGGATCGGCTGATCCGGGCGGTTTTTCGTGCCCGGGCGGGGGCAATGTCTATTGCGCCACAACCGAAGATGTGATCAGCGGCACACCGCCCATGATCAGTTATCCGGACGGACCAGCCGGCGGTGGGACACGGCGGGCACCATCCATCCTGCGCCCGCGCCGATCCGACCGTCCCCCACCCGTCGGTCACCAGCGGAGACACCAGTATTTCGAGGTCCACGTCCCCTCGAAGGTGTAGGTCCGTCGTGCAGGAAGAGAACATCCGCAACGTCAGCACCCCCAACGCCCCCGCCGGCCACCGGATGCGCCCCCGGCGCGGCACCCAAGCCCTGGTCATGGGCGCGGTCGCCCTGGTCGGGCTCGGTCTCGCCGGCACCGCCGTCGCCATCACCACCGGCGACGAGCCGGCCCCCGCCGCAGTGACGGTCGACGCCCCGGCCCGCGCCGAGGCCGCCGACCGCGCCGACCGCGCCGACCGCGCCGACCGCGCCGACCGCGAGTCGGCCAGCCCCGCCACCGGATCCGCCAACCCCACCACCGGGTCACCGAGCCCGTCGAGCGCCAGCCCGACGGCGAAGAAGGCCACCGCCAGGCCCACGCCCAGACCCAAGCCGAAGCCCACGGCGAGAAAGACCAGCAAGCCCGCGCCGGCCTGGGTCATCCCGATGGCGGGCGCGACGATCACCTCCTGCTACGGCCCGCGCGGCGGCGTCCTGCACGCGGGCATCGACTTCGCCATGCCCGCCGGCACCCCGATCCATGCCGCCGCCGCGGGCACCGTGGTGAAGGCCGGCGACGTCGGCGACGGCTACGGCATCTCCGTCTTCGTCGACCACGGCAACGGCTACCTGACCCACTACGCCCACCAGAGCCGCACCGCCGTCAACGTCGGCGACAAGGTCAAGGCCGGCCAGATCATCGGGTACGAGGGCTCCACCGGCGACTCCACCGGCCCGCACCTGCACTTCGAGGTGCACCAGGGCCAGATGTGGAACCAGATCGACCCGGCGCCGTTCCTGCGCGCCCGGGGCATCGACGTGGCCTGCTGACCGGCGGTGGGCGCCTGCTCACCCGGGTTGAGGCGCAACGACGGATACAGACCGGCCACCGACATCGCCGCGCGGCTCATCCCGCGACGATGGCCCGGATCACACGTGCTGCCTCACCGCCGGCTCACAGCTTGTCGATCGGGGCGTGCCGCAGCACCAGCCACATCGTCTGATCACCGAAGTCGATCTGCGCCCGCGCCCCGGGGCCGTGGCCCTCCACGGCGAGCACCCGACCCAGGCCGTACCGCTGGTGGTTGACCCGGTCGCCGGTCGCCACCTTCGGCCCCTGGGGCAGCTCGCTGGCCGTCGCCAGCCGGCTGCCGTCCACGCCGAGCCGCTTGGCCAGCTGCGCCGCCTTCGGCGTACCCCCGGCGAAGCCGCCGCCGCGCGGCGCGCGGTCCGCGCGCCCGCCGACGCCACCGCCACCGCCACCCCACGAGGTGTACGTCCCCTCGGTGCGCTCCCAGCGAACCAGTTCCGGCGGCAGCTCCTCCAGGAACCGCGACGGCGGATTGTAGGCCGGCTGCCCCCACGCCGAACGGGTCACCGCCCGGGACAGGTAGAGGCGCTGCCGGGCCCGGGTGATCCCCACGTACGCCAGCCGGCGCTCCTCCTCCAGCTCCCGGGTGTCGCCCAGCGAGCGCAGGTGCGGGAAGACGCCGTCCTCCAACCCGGTCAGGAACACCACCGGGAACTCCAGCCCCTTCGCGGTGTGCAGGGTCATCAGGGTGACCACGCCCTGGTGGTCCGGGTCGTCGGCAGGGATCTGGTCGGCGTCTGCGACCAGGGCCACCTGCTCCAGGAAGCCGGCCACGGTGGCCCGATCCCCCTCCTCCCCGAGCGCCTCGATCCGCTCGGTGTACTCCCGGGCGACGCTGACCAACTCCTGGAGGTTGTCGACCCGGCCGGCGTCCTGCGGGTCGAGGCTCTCCTCCAGCTCCGTCAGGTATCCCGAACGGGTCAGCAGCGCCTCCAGGACCTCCTCCGGGGTGCCGGTCTCGGCCAGCTCCCGGGCGCCGTCCAGCAGCGCGACGAAGTCGCCGATGCCGTTGGCCGCCCGGGTGGAGATGCCCGGCGCGTCTCCCGCACGGCGCAGGGCCGCCCCGAAGGAGATCCGGTCCCGGCTGGAGAGCGCCTCCACGCACGCCTCGGCCCGCTCGCCGATGCCCCGGCGGGGGGTGTTCAGGATGCGCCGCAGGCTGACCGTGTCGTCGTCGTTGACCACCGCCCGCAGGTACGCCAGCGCGTCGCGGACCTCCTTGCGCTCGTAGAAGCGCACCCCGCCGACCACCTTGTACGGCAGGCCGACCCGGATGAACACCTCCTCGAACACCCGCGACTGCGCGTTGGTGCGGTAGAAGACCGCCACGTCACCGGGGCGGGCCTCGGCGTCGTCGACCAGCCGGTCGACCTCCCGGCCCACCCAGTCCGCCTCGGCGTGCTCGGTGTCGGCGACGTACCCGACGATCTGCTCGCCGGCCCCGGCGTCGCTCCACAGCCGCTTCGGCTTACGGGAGGTGTTCCGGTCGATCACCGCGTTGGCGGCGTTGAGGATGGTCTGGGTGGAGCGGTAGTTCTGCTCCAGCAGGATCGTCCGGGCGTCGGTGAAGTCCCGCTCGAACTCCAGGATGTTGCGGATCGTCGCGCCCCGGAACGCGTAGATCGACTGGTCGGCGTCGCCGACCACGCACAGCTCCGCCGGCTCGATCCCCTCGGTGCCGGAGACCAGCTCCTTGATCAGCGTGTACTGGGCGTGGTTGGTGTCCTGGTACTCGTCGACGAGGACGTGCCGGAACCGGCGACGGTAGCTCTCCGCGACGTGCGGATGCGACTGGAACAGGTGCACCGTCGTCATGATCAGGTCGTCGAAGTCCAGCGCGTGCGCCTCGCGCAGCCGCCGCTGGTAGAGCGTGTACGCCTCGGCGAGGGCCCGCTCGTTGGGGCCCTTGGCCCGGCCGGCGAACTCCTCCGGGTCGACCAGCTCGTTCTTCAGGTTGGACACCTGGGCCGCCAGCCCGCGCGCCGGATACCGCTTCGGGTCCAGGTCCAGCTCGCGGGCGACGAGCTGCATCAGCCGGCGGGAGTCGTCCGCGTCGTAGATCGAGAAGCTCGACTTCAGCCCGGCGTGCTCGTGCTCGGCCCGCAGGATGCGCACGCACGCCGAGTGGAACGTCGACACCCACATCAGCCGGGCGCGCGGGCCGACGAGCTGGGTCACCCGTTCCTTCATCTCGCCGGCGGCCTTGTTGGTGAAGGTGATCGCGATGATCTCGCCCGGGTGCACGTCCCGGGCCGCGAGCAGGTACGCGATCCGGTGGGTGAGCACCCGGGTCTTGCCGGAGCCGGCGCCGGCCACGATGAGCAGCGGCGAGCCGGCGTGCACGACGGCGTCGCGCTGGGGCCCGTTCAGGCCCTCCACCAGGGCCTGCGGGTCGAGGCGGACGGCCGGGCCGGATCGGCGCGGCGGGGCCGGCGCGGACTCGGGCTCGGGCGGGGACGCGGGGATGTCGAAGAGAGGCTGCATCGCACGGCGAGTCTATGCCGCCGGCCGGACACTTCCCGACAGCGCGGCCCCCGGAAGCGCCGGGCGGCAGCCCCCGGAAGCGCCGGGCAGCAGCCCCCGAAGCGGCCGGGCGGCACAGAAGATGCCGGGCGGCACACGAAGAGATTAACCCGTCACCCGTCCGGCTCTGGCGCGTCCATCCCCGATCCACAACGATGGCTGGTGAACCCCCACTTCCTCCCCCGTACACGATTTTGGGAGAAAAACCATGAGTCAACCGCGCTCGCGCGGTCGGGCGGTGCTGCGTCACCTCGCCGCGCCGGCCCTGGCACTGGCTGTCGTCGCCACGCTGCCGGCCGCCACGCTGCCCGCGCCGGCCCCGGCCGCCGACCCCTGGGCGGCCCTCGCCCCGGTCTCGGTCTCCTACGCCAAGCCCACCGGCGGCGAGGTGAAGGGCAACTTCCTCAGCTACAACGACTTCCACGGCGCCATCGACCCGCCGGGCGGCAGCGGCGCCGTGGTCAACGGCACCCCGGCCGGCGGCGTGGAATACCTCGCCACCTGGCTCAAGAAGCTGCGCGCCGAGGCCAAGGCCGAGGGGCGGGTCACCACCACCGTCGGCGCCGGCGACCTGATCGGGGCGACCCCGCTGGTCAGCGCCGCGTTCCACGACGAGCCGACCATCGAGCTGATGGACGAGATCGGCCTGGAGATCAGCTCCGTCGGCAACCACGAGTTCGACGAGGGCGTCGACGAGCTGATCCGGCTCAACAAGGGCGGCTGCCACCCGGTCGACGGCTGCCAGGACGGTGACGGCTTCGCGGGCGCGAAGTTCACCTACCTCGCCGCCAACACCATCAGCAAGAAGACCAAGCTGCCGATCCTGCCCCCGGTGGACGTCAAGTTCGTCGGCGGCGTGCCGGTCGGCTTCGTCGGGGTCACCCTGGAGGGCACCTCCGGCATCGTGAACCCGGCCGGCATCACCAAGGTCACCTTCACCGACGAGGTGGAGACCGCCAACAAGTGGGGCGGCCTGCTCAAGCTGTTCGGCGTCAAGGCGATGGTGCTGCTGGTGCACGAGGGCGGGGCGCAGTCCCCGCCGCCGAGCGCCCCGGGCGTCTCCGACTGCGCCAACTTCTCCGGCCCGATCGTCGACATCGTCAAGGGCCTGCGCCCGGAGTTCGGCCTGGTCGTCTCCGGCCACACCCACCGGTTCTACTCATGCTCGCTGCCGAACTCCTCCGGCCAGCCCAGCGTGGTCACCAGCGCCGGCAGCAACGGCCAGCTGATCACCGATGTCGACTACTCCCTCAACCGGCGCACCGGCCGGTTCACCGGGATCTCGGCCCGCAACGTCATCGTGGAGAACGGCATCCGCAACGCCGACGGCACCTGGCAGCAGACCAGCCCCGGCGTGTACGCCCGCAACCCCGAACTGGTGGACGCGGGCGCGAAGACGCTGGCCGACAAGTACCGCACCGCGGTCGCCCCGATCGCCAACAAGGTGACCGGGAAGATCAGCGCCGACATCGTCCGGGACGCCCAGCCCAACGGCGAGAGCCCGCTCGGCGACGTGATCGCCGACGCGCAGCTCGCGTACACGAAGAACAACGGGGCGCAGATCGCGCTGATGAATCCGGGCGGCGTGCGGGCCTCGCTGTCGTACGGTGCGTCGGCCGGTGGCGAGGCGCCGGGCGAGGTGACCTACGGCGAGGCGTTCTCCGTGCAGCCGTTCAACAACCTCGTGGTCACCCAGGCATTCACCGGGGCGCAGCTCAAGAACGTGCTGGAGCAGCAGTTCGTGGGCTTCAACGGGCAGACCACCCAGCGGATCCTCCAGGTCTCCGCCGGGCTGACCTACTCGTACGACAGCACCGCCCCGGTGGGCTCCCGGGTGAGCGCCCTGGCGCTGAACGGGACCCCGATCGACCCGGCGGCCAGCTACAAGGTCACCACGAACGACTTCCTGGCCAACGGCGGTGACGGCTTCACGGAGCTGAAGGGCGGCACCGGCCGCACCACCGCCCCCGGCTTCGACATCGACGCGCTGGTGACGTACCTGGGCGCGGGCGACCCGGTCGCCCCGGGCCCGGCGAACCGCATCACCCGCCTCGGCTGAGGTGCTTGTAAGGAGGGGCCCCTTGTTAACGCATACGGTAGAGAGGGGCCCCTTCTCACACCTCCCGCCCGGGGAATCGGCGCGAACGCTTGCGGAGCGGGCCGGCGGGTCGGCATACTCGACGACGTGTTCGGTCAGCGCTTCTACTTTTACTACGGCACCGGGAGTCCGGCAGCCGTGGGTCGCGCCTGATCAGATCAGACCTACGAAAGCCCCGGGCTCTGGAGAGCCCGGGGCTTTTCCGTCCCGGGATCCGGGCACCGGGCCCGACGTCCGAGGGGTACGGCGATGATGACAGACGTGGTGGAGCAGAACGGCAGCGTGGCGCGGTCCCGCCCGCAGGGTGGCCAGGACGGTGTCACCCAGGCGAGCGCCGGTGACAACAGCACGGGCAGCGGCGACGCCGGCCCCGCCGGCAACAGCAGCGCGGGTGGAAACGTGGGCCCCGCCGGCAACAGCGGCACGGGCAGCGGCCCCGCCGGCAACACGGGCGGCGGGCAGGCCGAGGCGGCTCCGCCGGCCGCCGGATCGACCCGGACCGGCACCGACGACTCGGCGGCGGCGGCACGGATCGTCGCCATCCGGGAGCGGATCGACGAGATCGACAGCACCCTGATCGCGCTGTGGCAGGAGCGGGCCGTCCTGTCGCAGGAGGTCGGCGCGACCCGGATGGCCTCCGGGGGCACCCGGCTGGTGCTGTCGCGGGAGCGGGAGATTCTGGAGCGGTTCCGGCAGGTCCTGGGCGCCGACGGCACCCAGTTGGCCCTGCTGCTGCTCCGCGCCGGCCGCGGCCCGCTGTAGCGGCACCACGGCCCCCTCGCCAGCGACGGACGGCGCGCAACCGACCGGCCAGGCACCCACGCCCGCCGACGCGGGCGCGGGCCGGGCATGAACCAACCGCATGCCGGCGTCGCGGGGACGCCGGCAGGCGGTCGGGTGTCGCGGGTCAGCCGGGGAGGCTCACGCCTCGTGGCTGGCGACGATCTCGCGCTTCTCCGCGAAGTGGCAGGCGCTCGGGTGGTCCGAGCCGGAGCGGATCTCCAGCAGCGGGACCTGCTCGGCGCAGACGTCCTGCGCCTTCCAGCACCTGGTGCGGAACCGGCAGCCCGAGGGCGGGCTGATCGGCGACGGGACGTCGCCGGTGAGCCGGATGATCGCCTTCTGGTCGCGCAGCGTCGGGTCCGGCACCGGCACCGCCGACAGCAGCGCCTGGGTGTACGGGTGGGTGGGCCGCTCGTAGATCTCGTCCTCGGTGCCGATCTCGACGATCTTGCCGAGGTACATCACCGCGACCCGGTCCGACAGGTGCCGGACCACCGACAGATCGTGGGCGATGAAGACGTACGACAGGCCGAGTTCGGCCTGGAGCTTCTCCAGCAGGTTCATCACCTGGGCCTGGATGGACACGTCCAGGGCCGACACCGGCTCGTCGCAGACGATGATCTCCGGCCGCAGGGCCAGCGCCCGGGCGATGCCGATGCGCTGCCGCTGGCCGCCGGAGAACTGGTGCGGGTACCGGTTGATGTGCTCCGGGTTCAACCCGACCAGGTCGAGCAGTTCCTTGACCTTCTCCCGCCGGCTGCCCTTCGGGGCCACCTCGGGGTGGATCTCGAACGGCTCGCCGATCAGGTCGCCCACCGTCATCCGGGGGTTCAGCGAGGTGTACGGGTCCTGCATGACCAGCTGGATCTGCCGGCGCAGCCGGCGCAGCGCGCCGCCGGAGAGCTTGGAGACGTCCTGGCCCTTGTAGTTCACACTGCCGGCGGTCGGCCGCTCCAGGTTCATCAGCACCCGGGCCAGCGTCGACTTGCCGCAGCCTGACTCGCCGACCACGCCGAGCGTCTCGCCGGCCCGCAGCTCCAGCGAAACCCCGTCGACGGCCTTGACGTGCCCGATGGTCTTCTTGAACACCACGCCGCGGGTGACGGGGTAGTGCTTGACCAGGTCACGGACTTCGAGGATGTTCTCAGTCACGGTTCACCAGATCCTCAGCGAAGTGGCAGGCGCTGGCGCGGTCGGCGCCGATCTGCAGCAGCGGCGGCAGCTTCTCCCGGCAGACCGGCTGCGCCATGGGGCAGCGCGGGTTGAACGGGCAGCCCGGCGGGATGTTCATCAGGTTCGGCGGCAGGCCCTTGATGGTGCGGAGCTGCTGCCCCCGCTCGTCCATCCGCGGGATCGAGTCGATCAGGCCCATGGTGTACGGGTGCGCCGGCTTGGCGTACAGGTCGTACACGTTGGCTTCCTCGACGATCCGGCCGGCGTACATGACCGCGATCCGGTCCGCGACGTCGGCGACCACGCCGAGGTCGTGGGTGATCAGGATCAGGCCCATCTGCCGCTCGCGCTGGAGTTCGGCGAGCAGGTCCATGATCTGGGCCTGCACGGTCACGTCGAGCGCGGTGGTCGGCTCGTCGGCGATCAGCACCTCCGGGTCGAGCGCCAGCGACATCGCGATCATCGCGCGCTGCCGCATGCCACCGGAGAACTGGTGCGGGTAGTTGCTGAACCGGCCCTTGGCGTTCGGGATCTTGACCTGGTCGAGCATCTCGATCGCGCGCTTCTTGGCGTCGGCGCGACTGAGGCCGCGCCGGATCCGGAACTGCTCGGCGATCTGGAACCCGACGGTGAAGACGGGGTTCAGGGCGGAGAGCGCGTCCTGGAAGATCATCGCGATGCCCTCGCCGCGGATGCGGCGGCGCTCCTCGGCGGACATGGTGAGCATGTCCTTGCCGTGGAAGCGCACCTGGCCGCCGGTGACGAAGCCGGGCGGCGTGTCGAGGATGCCCATGACGGTCTGCGCGGTGACGCTCTTGCCGGAGCCGGACTCGCCGAGCACGGCGAGGGTCTCCCCCGCGTCGACGTGGTAGGTGACGCCGTTGATGACCTTGGCGACGCCGTCGCGGGTGCGGAACTCCACCCGCAGGTCCTCGACCTCAAGGAGGCGGCCCGAGGGGCGGCCGGACCCGTCGGCCCCCGGCTTGGACTGCTCGGACACGAGAATGTCGGACAACTCTATCTCCCCTAGCGCAGTTTCGGATCGAGGGCCTCGCGGACCGCCTCACCGAGCATCACGAAGCTGAGGACGGCGGTGACGAGGAACGCGGAGGGGAAGAAGAGCAGGAAGGGCGAGACCCGGATGTAGTTCTGCGCTTCGCTGATCATGATGCCCCAGGAGACCACCGGGGTCTTCAGGCCGATGCCCAGGAACGACAGCGTGGCCTCCGCGCCGATGAACGAGCCGACCATGATGGTGCCGTAGACCAGCAGCGGGGCGAGGCAGTTCGGCAGCAGGTGCTTGAGGATGATCCGGCCGGTGCCGGCCCCCAGCGCCCGGGCCGCGACGATGTAGTCGGCCTCCTTCGTCGCCAGCACCGAGGAGCGCATCAGCCGCATCACGACCGGCCAGCTCAGCACGACCAGGGACATGATGACCAGCCCCATGATCTGCCACTCGTTGTTGCTCGACCCGGCCCCGTTGAAGGTGGTCAGGATGACGATCGCGCCGAGCACGAACGGCAGGCCGAAGAAGATGTCGGCGAAGCGGGAGAGCAGGGCGTCGACCCAGCCGCCGGCGTAACCGGCGATGATGCCGATCGTGCCGCCGATCAGCAGCGTGCCGATGGTGGAGATCAGGGCCACCACGATCGAGGCGCGGGCGCCGTAGATGACCCGGGCGTAGACGTCGCGGCCCTGCACGTCGTAGCCGAACCAGGCGGCGGCGGACGGCTCGACCCGGCTGCGGGACAGCGCGCCGTTGACCGGGTCGCCGGAGGTGAACAGCGACGGGAAGGCCGCCATCGTCACGAAGACCAGGATGAGGATCGCGGAGATCCAGAACAGCGGCTTGCGGCGCAGGTCGCGCCAGGCGTCGCCGAGCAGGCCGCGCGGCTTCTCCTTGCGGGCGTTCTCGGGCAGGCCGGCGGTGACGGGCGCGCCGGAGCCCGCCTCGGTGGGCATGGTCGCCGGCGGGGTCGAGACGATCGATGCCGTGCTGGGGTCACTCATGCCGCCACCTCGCTGCGCTCGGTGCCGGGACGGTGACCCCGGCACGCTGCGTTCATGACTCGTTCGCGACGCTGCTCACTCATAGCGGATCCTCGGGTCGAGAGCGGCGTAGAGCAGGTCCACCAGCAGGTTCATCAGGAGGTAGACGAGCACCAGGACCACCACGATGGAGACAACGGTAGCGCTCTCCTTGGTGACGATCGCCCGGAGGACGGCGCGGCCGATGCCGTTGATGCCGAAGATGCCCTCGGTGACGATCGCGCCGCCCATGAGCGCGCCGAGGTCGGTGCCGAGCAGGGTGACGACCGGGATCAGCGAGTTGCGCAGCAGGTGCACGCCGACGACGCGCCGCATCGGCAGGCCCTTGGCGATGGCGGTTCGGACGTAGTCGGCGCGGCGGTTCTCCGCGATGCTGGTGCGGGCCACCCGGGCGACGTACGCCATGGACGCGCTGCCGAGGACGAAGCCCGGCAGGAGCAGCTCGGACAGCCGCATCTCGTTGGAGACCGTCGGGTTGACGATGCCCAACTTGACGCCGAGCAGCCACTGGAGGATGAAGCCGACGACGAAGACCGGCAGCGCGATCAGGAAGAGCGTGGAGACGAGGACCAGGTTGTCGAGGAAGCCGTTGCGCCGCAGACCGGTCAGGACGCCGGCGCCCAGGCCGATGACCGCCTCGATCGCCAGGGCCACCACGGCGAGCTTCAACGTGTTCGGGTACGCGGTGGCGATGATGTCGCCGACCGCGCGGTTGTTGAACGTGATGCCGAAGTCCCCCTGGAACAGGTTCTTCATGTAGGTCGCGTACTGCACCCAGATCGACTGGTCGAGCTGGTACTTCTCGGTCATGAAGTTGATGTACGAGTCCGGGCACCGGCGGTCGCCGCACTTGCCGGCGAACGGGTCGCCCGGCACGGACCAGACGAGCCAGTAGATCAGGAACGTCGTACCGATGAAGACCGGGACGAGTTGCAGCAGCCGTCTCAACAGATAACGGCCCATGGGGTGGTCCTCCTGACAGGGGGCGCGTCGGACGACCGCCGACACGGGGTGACGTCAACGTGGCGGGGAGTGTGGTGGACTCCTCGCGGAACGGCCCCGGGTCGGACCCACCGGTAGGTGAGCCCGACCCGGGGTCAGACCGAACGGATCAGAGCTCGACCGAGGTGATGTCGAGTTCGCCGACGTTGGTCAGCTCCATCTTCTTGATCTTCTCCGAGTGGCCGGACTGCTGGCCACCGAAGTAGATCGGCATCGACGGAACGTCCTGGTCGATGAGCTTCACGGCCTCGGCGAACTTGGCGTGCGAGGCGTCGAGGCTCGGTGCCGAGCTGGCCTCCTTGGCCAGGGCGTCGACCTGCGGGTTGCTGTACAGACCGTCGTTGGAGGAGCCACCGGTCACGTAGAGCGGGTTGACCCAGTTCTCCACGTCGGGGTAGTCCTGCTGCCAGCCGGCGCGGTAGGCGCCCTTCATCTTGTGGGCGTTGATGTTCTGGCGGAACACCGCGAAGGTCGGCACGCCCTCGGCGCGGGCGTTGATGCCGAGGTTGGTCTTGACCTGCTGCGCGACGGCCTCCATCCACTCCTTGTGGCTGGCGTCGGCGTTGTAGTACATGACCAGCTCGCCCGTGAAGCCGCCGGCCTCGGCGAGCAGCTTCTTGGCCTCGTCCACGTTGAACTGGCAGGCGGTGCAGTTGCCCGGCGCCGCGCCCGGGGTCAGCGGGTTGGCCCAGCTGTCGGCCGGCTTCCGGTTACCGAAGAAGATCTTGTCGGTGATCTCCTGCCGGTTGATCGACAGCGAGATGGCGCGACGCAGCTTCGGGTTGGTGAAGCGCTTGTCGTAGATCGGGAAGGCGATGATGCCGGTCGACGGGGTGACCGACGAGATGGCCCGGTCGCCCAGGTCCGACTTCCACTTGTCGCCCGCGAGGGCGGCGACCGGAACCTGCTGCATGAAGTCGATGTTCCCGGAGACCAGGTCGCTGTACGCGGCCGTGTCCTCCTGGGAGATCTTGATGTTGACGTCCTTGATCTTCATCTTGTCGCGCAGCTGGTAGTCGTCGAACCGCGTCAGCTTGATCGAGACGTTGTTCTCCCAGGACACGAACTTGACCGGCCCGTTGCCGATCGGCTTCTTGCCGAACTCCTCGGCGCTGCCCGCGAAGAACGCGTCCGGCAGCGGCATGAAGGTGCTGTAGCCGAGCTTGGTCGGGAACACGGCGGTCGGCGCGGAGAGCGTGACCTCGAAGTTCCAGTCGTCGACGACCTTGAGGCCGGACATCTCCTTGGCCTTCGGCTCCGGGGCCTTCTGCGGGCCCTCCGGGCCGTCCGGGTCCGCCGTGTTGACGTCGGCGAAGCCCTCGATGTCCGAGAAGAAGCTGGAGTTCTGCGCGCCGTTCGGCGAGTATGCGCCCCAGTTCCAGGCGTCCACGAAGTTCTTGGCCTTGACGACGGTGCCGTCGTGGAACTTCGTGTTCTGCTTGATCTTGATCTTGTAGACCTTGGAGTCGGTCGTGTCGATCGACTCGGCCAGGGCGTTCTGCGGGGCCCCACCGTTGTTGGGGTACTCGACCAGGCCGGTCCACATCCAGTCGATGATCTTGCCGCCACCGGTTTCGGTGGTGTTCGACGGAACCAGCGGGTTCTCCGGCTCGGTGCCGTCGACCGTGATGGCGCCGTCCGCGCTGGTGGCGGGGTCGCCACCCTCTCCGTCGCTGCTGGAGCAGCCGGACGCGACGAGCGCGAAAGCCGCGCCCAGCGCGATCGCGCCACTCGCCCGCTTCGAGACTCTCATTCCGAGGGGCCTCCTCTTTCTAACCTGTTCCGTCGTGGGTTTCACGCACGCATGGGGGTGACGCCGCTGGCGGTCGCAAATTACCGACCGCCGGCTTACCGCAGGAAAACCGGGACACCCCTGATGTACCGATCCGCCGGGCCGCCACACCGCACCGGGATCGGCTCCCGCGCAGGACTCGACGACCACGAACCGTGACTTCTCGACACATCCGTGGCCGCGCGACCGTGCATGGGCGCCTCACACCGGGGGTGAGGTGCTGCAACTGTGACACCTGACGGCCCGTTACGTGAAGGTGCCGTTATCAAGCCGTTAGTTGCCCGCAGTGTGGCCGATACTTGAGAAATGATCTTGAAACAAGTCAGCCACACCCTGCTGAACAGCAAAGATACAACCAGCCTTCGCGTTCCCACCAATGCCCGCGCGCGACCTGTGAACTTTCCCGCCCGCCATCGGGGCGCCGAGCGGCGCGGGACGGGCCCGAACACGGCCTGCCCGTCCGGTGGACCCGGCCGTCAACCACGCGGCGACCAGCATCGACCGAGCGGAGGAGGCAGGCCGAGTGACCGCTCTCACCGTTACGCTGCGTCACATCGCCAGTGCGTCAAGGCCCGCCACGGAGAACGCGGGGCGCGACTGGGAGAAAGTCGATCACACCAGGCGGCGGTCCGCAGCCCAGCGGGACAACTCGTACCGGTTGGACATCTGGAGCTTGCGCAGGACGTTCGACACGTGCGTCTCGACCGTCTTGATCGAGATGTAGAGCTCCTTGGCGATCTCCTTGTACGCGTACCCCCGGGCGAGCAGACGGAGCACCTCGCGTTCCCGGTTGGTGAGCTGGTCCAGCTCCGGGTCGGCCACCGGGGCGTCCGGCCGGGCGGCGAAGGCGTCCAGCACGAACCCGGCCAGCCGGGGGCTGAACACGGCGTCCCCGTCTGCCACCCGGCGAATCGCCGCGGCCAGCTCGTCCGGGGAGATCGTCTTGGTGACGTAGCCCCGGGCGCCGGCCCGGATCAGGCCGATCACGTCCTCGGCGGCGTCGGAGACGCTCAGCGCCAGGAAGCGCACCTGCGGGTGGGTGCGACGCATCGACTCCAGCACCGCCCGGCCGCCACCGTCGGGCATGTGCACGTCCAGCAGCACCACGTCGGGCGCGGTGGCGGCGATCCGGGCGACGGCCTCGGCCACCGTGCTGGCCTCGCCCACCACCTCGACGTGGACGCCGAGCTCGGCGCGGACCCCGGCGCGGAACATGGCGTGGTCGTCGACGAGGAAGACGCGCAGTCGCGCCGGTACGCTCTCCGCGCCCGCCGCACCCTCGACCGGTCCTTTCGGCTGCTCGGCCATGGTCATCTCTCCCTTTCCGCCGTGGACTGGTCGCGGGAGATCGGCAGGACCAACCGGACCTCGGTCCCCTCACCCGGCTCGGAGCGGATCTCCGCCCGGCCGCCGTGCCGCCTCATCCGTCCGATGATCGACCCCCGGACCCCGTGCCGGTGATCCTCCACGGTATCCGGGTCGAAGCCCTTGCCCCGGTCCCGGACGAAGACGCTCACCTGCTCCGGTTCCACCTCGGCGTACAGGGAGACCGTCCGCACCTCGGCGTGCCGGGCCGCGTTCACCAGCGCCTCCCGGGCCGCCGCGACCAGCGCGCCGACCCGCTCGTCGGTGTCCCGGTCGCCCACCACCACCGCCTCCACCGTGATGGCGAAGGTGTCCTCGACCTCGGCCGCCGCCTGCTCCAGGGCCGCGGCGAACCGCTCCGTCGGCGAGGCGGTCGGCTTGTAGAGCCAGTTGCGCAGCGACCGCTCCTGCCCGCGCGCGAGCCGCTGCACGGTCGTCATGTCGGCGGCGTTGCGCTGGATCAGCGCGAGGGTGTGCAACACCTGATCGTGCACCATGGCGGCCAGCTCCGCCCGCTCCTGCTCGCGGATGCGCCCCTCCCGCTCCGAACGGAGCTGGTTGTACGTCCGCCAGAGCACCGGGGCTGCCACCACCCCCACCCCGGCCAGCCCGACCAGCGCGAAGATGACGCCGTTGACCACCGCGTCGAAGTTCTGCGCCGGTGAGTAGACCGCCGCCACGCCGATGATGCCGACCGCGACCAGCACCCCGCCGCCGATGAACCGGAGCACGAACGCGCGCCGGTCGTTCTCCTCGATCACCGCGCCGAGCCAGGGCACCGGCATCGAGTCCCCCCACTGCCGGCGGCGCTCCGGCGCGGACTGGTGCCAGATCACCCCGGCCCCCACCGCGATGATCGCGACCAGCCAGCCGGCGGTGCCCGCCGCGCCGACCGAGTCGAAGACCACCATCTGGAGCACGAGCACCACCAGCCCGATCGCCACGAACGGCAGGAGCTGGCCGAGGTCCCGGCGGGCCGGGACGGCGGTGTCCCCGGGCCGCAACGGCACCACCGCCCAGAAGGCGGCGTAGAGCAGCAGCCCGAGGCCGCTGAGGCCGAGCAGCACCATGAAGGCGACCCGCACCCGGAGCACCGAGATGCCGAGGTGGTCGGCGATGCCGGCGGCGACGCCGGCGGCCATCCGGTGCTCGGGCGCCCGGTAGAGCCGGGGTGGCTGGGTCACGGCGCTGATCGGAGGCTCCCTGCTCGGTACGGGGCGCGCGCCGGGCCGACGTCCGGCACGGGCGCGGACGCACACCGGGGCCGGCGACGCCGATCCGATCGTCACACGCCACGGTCGCCCTGGACCACGGGGAACGCCCGGACATCCGGGGTGGCCGGATCTCAGGGTGGGGTCAGGGTCGGTTCCTGAGGTCTATCGCCAGCCGGAGCAGCAGGATCGAGGCATGACCGAGGAAGCTGCCCCGCCGCCCCGCCCCGGGACGGCGCCGCCGGGCGGGCCACCACCGCCTCCGGCGGCCACCACGCCCGCCGACTGGACCGCGCCGACCACCTCTGGCCCGGCGACGCCCAGGCCGGGCGGCCCGGAGGCGACCGCCGCGCCGGGTGCGTCCCCGGAGACCGGCCCGGCCCCCGGGGGCTGGCCGCCGCCGGACGCGCACGGCACGGCCGCGCCGCCGCCCGGGGGCGACGGACCGGGGGCGGGCAGCCCGCCACCCAGCGGGTACGGGGCCCCGCCGTCCCCACCGCCCGAGGGTGCCGGCTTCACCTCGCGGTACGGGCTGGTCCGGCCCCGCGAGGGTCGCTACCTGGCCGGCGTCTGCGCCGCGATCGGGCGGGCCACCAACACCGACCCGGTGCTCTGGCGGGTGCTGCTCGCCGTACTGGGCTTCTTCGGCGGCATCGGCATCCTGGTGTACGTCACGGCCTGGCTGATCATCCCCGGCGAGGGTGACACCGCCTCCCCGGTCGAGTCGATGCTCGGCCGGGGCCGGTCCAGCATGTCCCCGGTCACCGTCATCGTGCTGAGCATCCTGGTCGCGGTGAGCTTCGGCTACATCGTCACCGACGCGTTCCGGGCGGTGCTGCTCGGCGCGGCCATCCTGATCGGCGGCGCGCTGCTGCTCAACCGCGACCACACCACGGCGGGCCAACGCACCCCGCCCGGCCTGGCCCCCGGTCCCGGCG
>NZ_SMKJ01000097.1:0-20712 GCF_004348615.1 Micromonospora sp. KC207 | reverse complement strand
GCCACGAGGTCTCCGGTATGACGTTCGAGCTTGGTCGCTGAACCGTTTACCGGAGACCTCTTCAGCTATCGATCACCGCCACGCCGTGACCTTCACCGGCCACCACGACTTCTGAAACACGCCTTAGCCGGCCGTCGTCGTCTGGTCTCCCTGACCGAGCTGTTCGCTCAGGCGGCCAAGCTACGGGCGGTCGCCGGTGAGCTGCCGACCCAGACCTCCGCGATCCTAAGGCTGCTCCTCGCGATCCTGCACCGCGCCGTCGACGGGCCCGAGGACGAGGGCGCCTGGCATCGGCTGTGGCAGCGCTCCGACCTGCCGACCGCTGACATCGCCGGCTACCTCGGCGAGTACCGGGACCGCTTCGACCTGCTGCACCCGATCATGCCGTTCTACCAGGTGGCCGGCCTGCACACGCAGAAGAACGAGGTGTTCGGTCTGGAACGGCTCATCGCCGACGTACCGAACAACGCTCCGTACCTGACCACACGGCTCGGGCCTGGCCTGGCCCGGCTGACTCCTGCCGAGGCCGCCGTCTGGCTTGTCCACTGCCAGGCGTACGACACGTCCGGCATCAAGTCCGGGGCGGTCGGGGACAACCGGGTCAGCGGCGGAAGGGGTTACCCAATCGGTCCCGCCTCCTGCGGCTCCCTCGGGCTGGTCTACCTCGAAGGCCGGACGCTGCGCGAGACGCTGCTACTCAACCTAGTCACCCTCAACAGCAGCTACCTCCGGCAGGACCCGGAGCACGACTCCCCGGTCTGGGAACGAGACCCGCACGGCCCGGCCGAGGAGAACGAGCGCGACCGTGGCCCGTACGGGGTGTTGAATCTCTACACCTGGCAATCTCGCCGGATCCGACTCTTCGGCGACCAGACCGGGATCACCGGGGTTGTCGTGGCCAACGGGGACCGCATCGCCTGGCCGAACCTGCACGGCCAGGAGCCGATGAGCGGCTGGCGGCGCAGCGCCAACCAGGAGAAGAAGCTCGGGAGAAGCCCCGTCTATCTGCCGGCCCTGCACGACCACACCCGGGCCCTCTGGCGCGGGCTGACCAGTCTGCTGCCCGCCCCAGCCGAAAGACCTGGTGCCGATGCTCCGAGCCGGCGGCCACCTGCGGTCAGCCAGTGGTTGGCCCGGCTTCGGACCAAGGAGCTGATCGACGACCGGTACCGGGTCACCGCCCGCGCGGTCGGAGTCCTGTACGGCTCCAACCTGTCGGTGGTCGACGAGGTCTACCAGGATGCGCTGACCATGCCTGTACAGGCTTTCGACCCGGCGGGTCCGCTCGCCGTCACCATCATGGACAGCGCCGCCGACGCCGACACCGCCATCACCGCGCTGCGCCGGCTCGCTGCCGACCTCTGCCGGGCCGGCGGCGGATACGGGGACCGGGCCGAGGACCCGCCGGCCGCCGCAGCTAATCGGGCCGCCGAACTCGGATACGCCGAGCTGGACATCCTGTTCCGGCGCTGGCTGAGCGGCCTCGGCCCGGCCGACGACCCGGCACAGGCGCGCGCCCGGTGGCAGACGTGGGCGAAGTGGTGCGTTGGCCGGCTCGGCCGCGACCTGGTCGCCCGGTCCGGCCCGCAGGCCTGGGCCGGCCGCTACATCGACCAGGAGAAAAAGAAGCACGTGAGCAGCCCTCTCGCGGCCCGGCTCTTCGACGTGGCCCTGCGTCGGGCCCTGCCGCTGGCTGCCGGACCCGTAACCTCGCCCATTTCCCAGGAGGTGCCGGCGTGACCGCCACAGCCCCAGCCGACAGCGACACCCCGACGCCCGCCCCCAACCGGTACGCCCGTCGCCGAGGACCTTTCGGCGGTCACGTCGCCACGAGGGTCACCATGTTGCAGGAGGGCTACCGGGCGGAGGCCAGCTTCGCCGTCGCCGCCCTGGCCCGGTTGCGGGTCGCAGCAGGCAAGGAGCCCGCCGAGGACTTCACGACCCTGGAACAAACCCGGGTGAAGGAGGAATACCTCGGGGACCGGGTCGGCGACGACCCAACCCACACCGAGCGGGCTATGCACACCGCCCTAACCCTGTATGCGGTCCACCAGCAGTCGATCCGCGAGAGTTCGATGCACCAGGACGGCTACGGGCTGGGTGTGGCGGTCAGCGTGCTGGCCCGCAACCCGGACAGAGCCGACGCCGTGCGCCGGCGCTTCGCCGCCCTCGGCACCGCCACCAGCTACACCGCCGTCACCACCCACCTGCGCAGCCTGGTCCGGCTCCTGCGGGACCACCGGATCGCCCTTGACTACGGGATGCTCGCCGAGGACCTGGTCAAGTTGCAGGAGCCCGGAGGCCCAGCCAAGGTCCGCGCACTGTGGGGCCGCGACTTCTACCGCCAGCCCGAGCCCGTGGGCGACCCAGGTGACGACACGACCGACCCGAAATCCGACCCCGCGCCGGCGAGCGCCACCTCCGAGGAGTAACCATGGCCCGAACCATCCTGGACCTGCACATCCTGCACACCCTGCCGCCGAGCAATATCAATCGGGACGATTCTGGTTCTCCCAAGACCGCCACCTACGGCGGGGTGCGCCGGGCCCGAGTCTCCTCCCAGTCCTGGAAGCGTGCGGTGCGACTGGCGTTCCGCCGCACTCTCGACGGTTCCCAGCTCGGCGAGCGCACCAAGCGCGTCGGTGAGGCGATTGCCACCCGTATCGCCGACCTCGATCCCGAGTTGAAGGACCGGGCGTCCGCCCTGGCAGCCGAGGTGCTAATCGCCGCTGGTCTGGTAAAGAAGGAGGCTGTAGCCAAGAAGGAGGCGACGAAGAAGGCCAAGGAAGCAGGGCAGAACGCCGACGTCGAGTCCGGATATCTGCTCTTCCTCAGCTACCGCCAGCAGGAGAACCTCGCGCGGGCGGTGATCGAGGCCGAGCGGACCGGGGCGAAGCTCGACACCAAGAAACTCCAGAAGCTGGCCGACACCGACCACTCCATCGACATCGCCATGTTCGGCCGCATGCTCGCCGACGTGCCCGACCTGAACGTCGACGCGGCCGTCCAGGTGGCACATGCCCTCAGCGTGCACGCCGTCGAGAACGAGTTCGACTACTACACGGCCGTCGACGATCGTAAGCACGACAACCAGGAAACCGGCGCCGGCATGATCGGCACGATCGAGTTCAACTCGGCCACCCTCTACCGGTACGCCACGATCGACGTCGACCGGTTGCACGACACCCTCGGCGACGCCGCCACCACCCGGCAGGCAGTGGAAGCCTTTGTGCACGCCTTCACCACAAGCATGCCATCCGGCAAGAGGAACACCTTCGCCAATGGCACCCGCCCCGACGCGGTCATGGTGCGGCTGCGTGACACCCAGTCGGTCAACCTGGTGGGAGCCTTCGAGGAGCCCATCCGGGAGAGGCAGCTCGGTGACCGGTCCGGCATGGTGGGCGAGGCCGCCAGGAGGCTTGCGGAGCACACCACCGAGGTCGAGATGAAGTACGGCGACCCTGCCGTCGCCGCCTGGGTCACCCACCTTGGCAGCCGTACCGCCGTCCTGGCAGCCCTCGGCGAGGCGCTGCCCCTGCCCGAGCTGGTCACCGCCGTCGGGGCGACGGTGGCCGACCGCTTGGACGCGCCGGCATGAGTGTCCTGCTGCTGCGGCTCGCTGGCCCGCTTCAGGCGTGGGGCTCGACCAGCCGCTTCACCCAACGGCACACCGAGGTCGCCCCCACCAAGAGCGGGGTCATCGGGCTGCTCGCCGCAGCCCGAGGGATGCGGCGAACCGATCCGCTCACCGAGCTGCTCGGCCTCGAATTCGGGGTGCGAATCGACCAGCCCGGTCAGCTCCTCCGCGATTTCCAGGTCGCGCGTACTCTCGACGGCCGCGACAGCATGCCGCTCACCAACCGCTACTACCTCTCCGACGCGGTGTTCCTCGCTGCGGTGGGTGGTGACAGTGAACTACTTGACGGTCTGTACGAGGCGGTGCGCCGGCCGCGGTTTCCGCTCTACCTCGGCCGCCGGTCGTGCCCACCGGTCTCGCCGATCACTCTCGGAATCCACCCTGGAACTGTTACCGACGTGCTCGGCGTGTGGCCCTGGCAGGCTGCCAAGCGTCTGCGCGAGCGCGCTGCGACGACCGTTTCCTTGGAGGTGCTCAGCGACGCCCCGCCTGAGGCTGAGTTTACCGAAACCCTTCAGGACAACCCGGTCAGTTTTGATCCAGCCCATCGCCAGTACGGATGGCGGGCGGTCGTCCGGACTCGTTTCGACGTGCCCAACCCCGATGGCCGTGTTCCCGTCGGCACAACCGCCTCCGGCGGTCAGCCGCAGACCGACCACAACCCAATCGCGTGGCTGTGAGGAATAACGATGTATCTCACCCGATTCCTCGTGAACACCGCCCGGCAGGGTGCTCGCAGGCTACTTGCCTCACCCCAAGCAATGCACGCCGCCGTGCTCTCCGGCTTTCCCCGGCCCGAGGACCACACCCGGGACGGTGCCCGCACCCTTTGGCGCGTCGACACGGGGCGGGACCGGCAGGTCGTGCTGTATGTCGTCAGCCCCACCGCACCCGAGTTGACCCATCTCGTGGAGCAGGCCGGTTGGCCGAGGAGTAGCGAAGGCTGGGAGACCCGCTCATACGAGCGACTGCTCAACTCGCTCGACAAGGGGCAGCGCTGGGCTTTCCGGCTCACCGCCAACCCCACCCGCACCGGACGGAGGAGGGTGGACGCCTCGACGACCCAACGATTCGGCCACGTCACCCCCGTACAGCAGGTCGAGTGGCTGACCAGTCGTGCGGAGCGCAACGGGTTCACCGTGGCCCGGCAGACCGACGGGGAACTCAATCTCGTCACATACGACCGCCAGGTCCGCCGCTTCATGCGTAACCGGGGAGAGAAGCAGGTGACGCTGGTTATGGCCACCTACGACGGCGTTCTGGAGGTCGAGGACCCGGAGCTGTTCCGGGGCGCGCTCACCCGTGGCATCGGGCACGCCCGCGCGTACGGCTGCGGGCTGTTGACCCTCGCCCCGGCGCAGATTAACCAGTGAAGATCCCCGGCGTTCCGCCGGCTGAGCTGTCGGAGCTGAACCGCGCACAGGACCGGCTCAGCTTCGTCTACCTCGAACGGTGCGTCATCCACCGGGACAGCAACGCGATCACGGCCACCGACGAGAAGGGGGTCGTGCACATTCCGGCGGCCACGCTCGGCGTACTCATGCTCGGTCCCGGCACCAGTGTCACGCAGCAGGCGATGATGCTGCTCGCCGACAACGGTGCCACTGCGGTCTGGGTCGGCGAGCACGGCGTCCGGTACTACGCGCACGGGCGCACCCTCGCCCGGTCGAGTCGACTCCTCGTCGCCCAGGCCGCTGCCGTTTCGCACCGCGACCGGCGGCTCCAGGTGGCGCGCGCCATGTACCGGATGCGTTTCCCCGGGGAGGACACCAGCACCCTGACCATGCAACAGTTGCGTGGCAAGGAAGGGGCGAGGGTGCGCCGCTGCTACCGCGAGCATGCCCTCCGCACCGGCGTTTCCTGGAACAACCGGGAGTACGACCCGGACGATTTCAGCGGCAGCGACCCCGTCAACCAGGCGCTGTCGGCCGCCCACGCCTGCCTGTACGGGGTCGTCCATGCGGTTATCGTCGCCATCGGTGCCTCCCCTGGGCTGGGGTTCGTCCACACGGGTCACGAGCGGTCATTCGTGTACGACATCGCCGACCTCTACAAGGCCGAGATCACCATCCCGGTCGCATTCGATATCGCGGCCGGCGAATCGACCGACATCGGCTCGGACACCCGTCGGGCGGTCCGTGACCGGGTCCACGACGGTGCGCTCCTCGACCGGTGCGTCCGGGACATCCGAAGCTTGCTGCTCACCGACGCTTCCGCCGGCCCGATCGACGAGAAACAATTCGACGACGAGGCCGGCAACGACGCCGTACGACTGTGGGACGAGGGGGGCTACGAGCTCGCCGGCGGCCGGAACTACGGCGGGGACGTGGACTTCTGATGACCGTCATCATTCTGACCGCCTGCCCGGAAGGGCTGCGGGGGCACCTGACGCAGTGGCTGCTCGAGATCTCTGCCGGAGTGTACGTGGGAAACGTAAACAGTCGGATCCGGCAGCGACTCTGGGCCAAGGTCGTCGAGATGGCCGGACCAGGCCGGGCACTGCTCGTCTACCAGCGGCCCGGCGAGCAACGACTTGCTTTCGAGGTGCACGACCATCACTGGGAGCCGGTGGACTTCGACGGGATCACGCTGATGCGCCGGCCTACGGAGCGGAGGTCGTACAACCCGGCAGTTGGTCAGGGATGGAGCAAGGCATCCAAGCGTCGGAGGTTCGGACGGAGGGCCCCGGATGGGACCAGCGGATCGTCGAGGCCCTCCGAGCAGAGTGAAGGAAAAAGTGGTAGTTGATCTTTGGCGCCCCAGCTCAGGAAGCCTGCTCCCCGCGCACGCGGGGGTGATCCCCAGCAGCCGCGGCAACAGCAGCGCCCACGATCCTGCTCCCCGCGCACGCGGGGGTGATCCCGTGAGCACCCACGGACCGTTGGACACCCCCACCTGCTCCCCGCGCACGCGGGGGTGATCCCTCCTCGGTCTGCTCCTCGGTGTGGGCGATCATCTGCTCCCCGCGCACGCGGGGGTGATCCCAGCGACAGCACCGCAGCACCGACAGCCACGCCCTGCTCCCCGCGCACGCGGGGGTGATCCCAGCAGCGCCCCCGCTCTGGCCTCATGGCCAGACTGCTCCCCGCGCACGCGGGGGTGATCCCGGGTCCGTCACGATCCACCAGCCGGGATGGTGCTGCTCCCCGCGCACGCGGGGGTGATCCCTCGCGGCCCCGGTAGTCGACCAGTTTGGGCGCCTGCTCCCCGCGCACGCGGGGGTGATCCGTCGGTGGTTGACGCGGTCGAGGCGGAGGACATCTGCTCCCCGCGCACGCGGGGGTGATCCTAAGCATGCAGTGCTGACATGCCCATTGGGTAACTGCTCCCCGCGCACGCGGGGGTGATCCGGGTGACGTGCGGGAGGCGATTCGGCTCAAGACCTGCTCCCCGCGCACGCGGGGGTGATCCCAAGATCGACAGGGCGCGGGCCCCGGAGTCGGCCTGCTCCCCGCGCACGCGGGGGTGATCCCGCCCCAGTAGCCGATCTCGTCGTAGATGAGGACTGCTCCCCGCGCACGCGGGGGTGATCCGGCGCTGCTGCGGGCCGCGACGGTCGCGCCGGTCTGCTCCCCGCGCACGCGGGGGTGATCCGGTGCCCAAGATCGAGGGCGAGTACGACCAGGACTGCTCCCCGCGCACGCGGGGGTGATCCCATCGACGACATGCGGTGGCGGCAGATCGCGACCTGCTCCCCGCGCACGCGGGGGTGATCCCAGGACGTTTACGCCCTCGGCGCGGCCGATACGCTGCTCCCCGCGCACGCGGGGGTGATCCCTGGGATTCTTGGAGCGTCTACAGTCCCACCGACTGCTCCCCGCGCACGCGGGGGTGATCCCAACCCGGTACACCTGTTCGAAGTACGAGTAACCTGCTCCCCGCGCACGCGGGGGTGATCCCCAGCCGTTCGCCGCACGCCGCACCCGGATCGCCTGCTCCCCGCGCACGCGGGGGTGATCCCATTCAGGGCACCCCCGCCCCGAAGGCGCTCACCTGCTCCCCGCGCACGCGGGGGTGATCCCGAGCCGGTCGATCGTGTCGGGAAGGAACCCCACTGCTCCCCGCGCACGCGGGGGTGATCCCGTGCGAGCCTCTTTGAGGGTGGCGGTCCGTGCCTGCTCCCCGCGCACGCGGGGGTGATCCTCGTTGCAAGGCCATTCATCGTGGCTACCGGTGCTGCTCCCCGCGCACGCGGGGGTGATCCCTCCTGGCCCCAGGTATCGACGTGCTGCTCGAACTGCTCCCCGCGCACGCGGGGGTGATCCCGGCGTCCCGCTCCTCGACGGCACCGGCCTGATCTGCTCCCCGCGCACGCGGGGGTGATCCGCTGCGCCTGTTCCGACCTGAACCCGCCCCACGCTGCTCCCCGCGCACGCGGGGGTGATCCCGTCTCCCCCACGGGCGGTGCTGTCACGCTCGACTGCTCCCCGCGCACGCGGGGGTGATCCACATGTTGCGGATACCGTCGATCAGCCCAGACACTGCTCCCCGCGCACGCGGGGGTGATCCGGCAGCACTGGAACTGGATGATCAGCGCGTGATCTGCTCCCCGCGCACGCGGGGGTGATCCGTGCCGGTCAGGTCCAGGATCGTGTCGGGGTTGCTGCTCCCCGCGCACGCGGGGGTGATCCCGTGATCACCTTCGACACGTTCGAAGGTCCCATCTGCTCCCCGCGCACGCGGGGGTGATCCCCGGGTTGCGTTCGGTCGGGAAGCCGTCCAATCCTGCTCCCCGCGCACGCGGGGGTGATCCGGTGCCCGGCCGACCGGCCGCCTGGTTTCACATCTGCTCCCCGCGCACGCGGGGGTGATCCCTTGATCTGCACCGCACCCTTCTTCGGCTTCTTCTGCTCCCCGCGCACGCGGGGGTGATCCCTCGCGCTTCGGGGGCCGGCCCTTGACCCGACCCTGCTCCCCGCGCACGCGGGGGTGATCCCGACAGACGCGAACGTGCCGTCGATGTTGCTGTCTGCTCCCCGCGCACGCGGGGGTGATCCCGTGCTGCTGATACACGCGCCACCGCTGGTCGCCTGCTCCCCGCGCACGCGGGGGTGATCCGGTCAGAGGGCCCGCCGGAGAGGCATCCGGCGGCTGCTCCCCGCGCACGCGGGGGTGATCCGGGGGGTTAAGAACAGCACGACCTGGGCAGGGACTGCTCCCCGCGCACGCGGGGGTGATCCCCTGCGGGTCACGGTCAACAACCTGCGCCGAATCTGCTCCCCGTGTCAACGGCGGACTGGAACTGGCTCTGGCACACATTCTGTGAGTGATCTTGGGGTTGCTCAGGGCAGGGTGAGGACGCGTTTGCGGAGGAGGTCGAGGTTCGCGCGGCCGTACATTTGTCGTTTGATGGTCTTGATGCGGTTGACGTGGCCTTCGACCGGGCCTGAGCTCCACGGTTGGGTGAGGCCGGCGAGGACCGCGTCGCGGTCACTGGCCAGGCCGGCGGCGAAGCCGCGCAGTTCGGGGTAGCCGGCGTGGCGGGCGCGGTCGATCCAGGCGTCGAGGTGCTGGCCGGTGCCTTGGTGGCGGACCAGCGCGGCGAACCCGCGGGCGAGGTCGGCGATGGTGTCGAGGTCCGGGCAGCGGCTGCGGGCGTCGGCGAGATGGGTGCGGTCGTCGTCGGTGAGTTTGTGGCCGGGGCGCATGATCCAGGCGGTGATCCGCCGCGCGGGCGGCACCCGGACGGTGACAGGGGTGGGTCGGGTGCGGTTGATGGTGAGCCAGTCGCGCAGCACGCGCAGGCTGCCCTGGTAGCCGCGGGCCAGGATCTCGGCGTGCAGGTCGGCCGTGTCGTGGATGCCGTCGGTGAGGCGTTGCCGTAGGTAGGTGTGGAACGGGGCCAGGATGCTGGGGCGGCTGCTGGCGTTCGGGCCGATCAGCGCCTCGGCGGTAGCCGCGTGGGCGTACTTGCGGGCGGTCCTGACGTTCATGTCGAGCCGACGCGCCGTCGCCTTGATCGACAGCCCTTCAGATCGCAGAGCGTGCACGGCCGCGTGACGTTGGCGGGTGTTCGCCGCGCGTCGTCCCGTCCTGACCGGCTCGACCGGCGTTGGCGCAGCCAGGGCAGGTATCGCATCGGTGCGCTCCCGTAGGCAGCGGCGGTGCCCACGGACGACCTTCTCGACGGCGTCGCTGAGGTTCTTCAGCAGGTGCCACCGGTCGGCGACCTGCACCGCGTCGGGCGCGCCCTTGCGGGCGCCCTCGGCGTAGCTGCCGCCACGGTCCCGGCAGACGACCTGAACGCCAGGATGCTCGCGCAACCATCCGGCGAGGGTATCGGCGGTGCGGTCGGGCAGCACGTCGATCGGCCGGCGGGTGTGCATGTCGAGCAGCACGGTCGCGTACCGGTGCCCACGGCGGCGAGCGAAGTCGTCCACGCCCAGCACCGTCGGCGTCACCGACGGCGGGTCGGGCATCCGACGGATCATTCGGATCAACGTCATCCGCGACACCGACACCGCCAACCGATGCGCCAACCGGCTGCCCGGCCGACCGCCCAACGCCACCGCGACCGCTTCCAGGTCACCCGCCGCCCGGACCGTGTGACGGGCGTACCGTCGGGTCAGACCGGGCACCTGTTCAACGAACGTCCGCCGCCGGCACCCCACGTTGATGCAGGTGAACCTGCGGACCGTCAACGCGACCAGCACCTCATGGCCGCCCAATCTGACGTCGGCCAGCCGGCGCACATAGGAACTATGCAGGGTGGCCGACCAGGTGCCGCAGGCTCCACACGCGGCCCGCACCGTCCTCGTCGCCGCATCGATCCTGACCCCGACGCCACGGACCACCACCGCTTCCAACCGCAGGCCCACCAGATGCGGAAGCAACGCCACGATGATCTCCACCCCGGCACCCAACCCGAACTAGCGGCGAGCACGACTCACAAAATGTGTGCCAGAGCCCGATTTTTCACGCGTCGCCGACACTGCCGGGTAGCCTCCCGGGCTGCTCCCCGCGCATGCGGGGGTTATCCTCAGCCTTGGGCCAATAAATAATGCGGTCGATCCTGCTCCCCGCGCATGCGGGGGTGATCCCGGCGGGAGGGCGGAGAGACCGCTCACGGTCGTCTGCTCCCCGAGCATGCGGGGGTGATCCCTGCCTGAGATGCCCGACGGGCCCAGGCTGTCCCTCGCCAGCTACCTCGCAATCGCGACGGCAGTCATTCCGCGGGGTCGCCGGCCAGCAGCTCGACGAACTGCGTTACTCCAGATACGCCCGTCGTCGGTACCACGAGCCGGCCAGCCACACTGCCAGCACCCCGCACACCGCCGAGCCGATACCACCGGCCAGCCGCGCCGACCCGTCCGCGGCCCAGGAGATGACCAGCGCGACCGTGGCCGCCACCGCGAACACCACTGCGGCCACCAGCAGCCCCTGGCCGGACGGCATCGTCTCAGGGGTGGGCTACCGCGGGACCACCAGCGTGTTCTCGTCGAGCGGATCGGGGGCGACCTGGTAGCCGGCCTGCTCCAGAATCCGGCGATAGCGCGCGACTACCTCCGGCTGCTCGGCGTGGCGCAGTAGACGACACTGAACGGCTCGGGCCCGTCCAGGCTGCTGTTGGCACCCTCCACCGCGAAGCCGTCCGGGTGCCGCTCGTCCATGTCCCGCAACCCGGCTACGCGCAGTGCGCGCCGGGTCGCCTCCGCGTCGCGGTCTCACGACGACCACAACGGCCACTGTCCCTTGCCGTACCCGTACCGCGGTTGTTCCTCATTCATGATCGTCACCGTACTGGCGTCAGCCGCACACCCCGGGGGGACGTCCTGCTAAACGTAGGTCGAGAGCAGACCCGGCCCCTTCACGCTCACGATGGAAAAGCTCAGTTGCCAGCCGGTCCGAATCACCTACTCAAGCGGCCAATAGTGGTCACATCTCTGATGACCCCAAAACTGCAGGTCAGTGACGCCGCCGAGCACTCAGACTCGCCCGACAAGCAGCTACACGCCTGGCCAGAGCAGGCGCCGACCACTAGCGTCACGAGGCTCAGGTGCTGATCGTGATCGGGCCGCCAAGCGAATGCGGTGGTCGGGAAGGACGTAGCGCATGGTAGAGCGATGGGCCGTGGAGCGGGCAGTTCGAGATGCTGACTGCTGTCTCAGCCCCTCCGGGCGCCACCTTGTCCTCACACTACTCACCTGGACGGACACCGCGACTGCGGTCATCCCGCCTCAGTTCTCACCAAGCTTGACAGACCTCGAACGGGCGACAGGCATGGCCCGCTCCACAATCGCTGTCTGGCTGAACCGTCTCGAGCTGCTGGGCTGGGTCGTTCGGTTCAGACCAAAAGTGGAAGATGCTCGCCGCAAAAAAGCAAGAACCGCCTATCGCCTCCAAATTCCCAGCCCTACGTCCTTAGACGAGGTGCCGCGCGACTTGCCGGCAAAAGCTGAACCCTGGAAGCACGCTTTGGCCGCTTCCCGGCGACGTACGCCGCTGGCAGTTGGTTCGGCCACGGAACTAGAGCTAGTACGGCAGCCGAACAGATCTAGTCCGCCCGCCGGACCGGATTCAAACACCAAACATAGCCCCACCGCGCGAAGCCCGGCAAACGCCACCCACAGCCACCCCTACATCCAAGGAGCCAACGGCTACTGCGCATACCCCAACTGCGGCAGGTCCGCACCCCTTCATTGAAAATTTGATCCAGTCGCACACCAGCCAGCTGCGGCGCATTCAGGGCGTGCCGAATATGGCGATACAGCCAGCACCGCCGAATCCCTTCTCGCGATTCCACGTTCTGCCGCATCGGACGGTGGGACACAGCTCCGCAGGAGCAGGTCCCACCACCCGACTAACTCAGAGGATGGGATTCATTGGTGAGCGCCGCCAAGGCGGCGGCGATCTCCTGCAACGTCGCTCGCACGTAGGTGGCGGTAGCGCCAGCATCGCCGCCACCTTCCGAATGACCGGCGTAGGCTCGTGCGATAGCGTAGCCGAAGTTTCTTTCCACCCATGTCAACGTTGTGTGACGCAACCAGTGAGTGCTGATCTGCTGCACGTAAACCCACGGAAGGTGCTCGCCGATGCGTACCCACAGGTGATCGTAACGCCGGTAGGTGATGGGCTGGCCGTTCCGGTACCGTAGGAGTTGCCCTGCCTCCGTCGCGCCCCGCTCCTCAGCATGCCGCTGTAGGTATCTCATGAGTGTGGGAGAAACCGGCTGCCAACGCACCGTGTCCCCCTTCTCACGAAGCAGAATCAGACACTGGTCTGGGTCCAGATCAACCAGCCGAAGCGCCAGCGCCCCACCGCGCCGACACGCCGTCTCGGTGTGCAGCCGCAAGAGCAGGGTGTCGAGCGCTGGATCGTCACCTGTGCTGGCGGCAACCTCGTTGATCTCGGCCAGCCGCCTGTCCGCCACTGCCCGCCGCGTGCTCGGCAGACGTCGCGGCTTCGCCACCTTCAACGCAGGGTTGTCCGAAGCAACGATGAATCCATCAGCGACCGCCCTCTTGTAGAGACAACGCAGGGCGGCAATCAGATGCTCCGCCGCGCTTCGACCGCCGCGGGCATTCCTACGAGCAACCACGTGCGTCTTGACGTACTCCGCCAACTGCTCGATCTCCGACGGTGTCGGCTCGTCGAGCCTTCGCTGCCCCCAGTGCTCCACCACACGCTTCCAGTAGGAACCGTAGGCACGCCGTGTACCTGCCGTGACCGCAGCCGCCACCACGGGAACGTATTCGGCGAAGGTAGGCGACGGAGGCCGAACCGCGGCAGCCTCCAGAAGATCAGCAGGCGAGATGCCCATCCGAGCAAGAAGCAGCCGAGCCGCGTCCAACTCAGCGCTATTAGCCGCGGCCTCACTCATGCTCGCCCCCGAACACCGCATCGTGAGCCTGGGTGATCATCTCGTCGAGCTTTCCCGGCGGGTGAACCACCAGGCGCCTGCCGGCTGGTTCAGCCACGATGAACACACGGTCGCCGGCGGTAAGACCACACCATTGACGGACCACTGCCGGCAGCCGGACGTGGCCTTCTTTCGTCACCTTGAAGACGCCCTGCTCATCGGCCGATACGACGATCAGCCCGCGGCGCTCCTTGATGTGCAGTCGCAGTCCGGGACTCCACTGGAGTCCCTTCATCGCCGACCGGTCGGCGATTCGCCCATGCGAATCGAGGGTCGCCACGCCATAGACAGCTGTTCGGCTTCGGGGCACGGCAAGACTCGGAAGCGGCAGTGGAGGACGTCTCATGACCGTCGCGGGAGAGCCATGAGCACCGCGCCTGACGGTCATCTGGCCAGGTAAAGCAACGGCGGGGATCACTGACGAGCTGCCACGTGTCGACGAAGGACTCGCCGCACGCCGGTCACTGAGAGTAGCGCCTGATGCGGCACTGGAGGGAATTTTGCGGTGGTCAAGCATGCTCAACCACCGCTACGTCTACGTCGCACATATGAGACGTACGCGTGTCCGAGGGGGGACTTGAACACGCGTTGTCCATGGTGCTCATCTCGTCGGGACAAGCAGCACGGCGCCAACACCCAATTCGTCCCGGCCGCCTTCGTCTGGCGGACGGGCGGCTACGGTGCCACGCGACGGGACCTGGCGTGATCGCTGGCGAAGGGCCGCCCGCACCAATACGCCTGCCTGCTACCTATTTGCGGTCTTCAAGATCGAGTCGGTATCGGTCGGCGGCTGCTCGGGCTCGCACTTCGCTACGGAATGCTTCTTTGAGCTCGTCGTCCAGTTCGTCGTCGGACACGTTGTCCTCCGGGTCGGCTGAGGACACGGCGTACTCGCGGTAGAGGAGCCAACAGCCGCGAATGCCGGACAGTAGGTCCTCAAGCATGTCGCGGGCGGGACGCAGCGGGTCCAGAGTGGTTAGCCGAATCGTCGCGATCTCGCCAACCGCTTCGGCTCCGCCCGGCCTGACCTGCTCAGCTTCTTCCTCGGCTTCCTCTATCTTCTCTCGTAGCTCATCGATGTCGGGTGCCTCGCCCTCAGCAATCGCCATGGCATCGCAGATCATCCTGGTCACCACGTCTGTCGGCGACAGGCCGATCTCCATCAGCTCCAGGAGCGCGGTGGGTGTCGCGTGCGGCAGCGCTTCGATGTCGTCCGCCTCCAGTAGAACATCGGCTGCGGCACCACGGGAGACCTCCGCCGCCAGGTCGGCGGCCGCCTGCAGCCAGTGCGCCGCCGCCACGCATGCCGAGGTCGGATCGAGCTCCAGAAATAACTCTTCTCCGCCAAGCGGGTCATTCATCAGAATCCGGTCGGCAGCGGCGACCTGGACCGGCGAGGCAGCTTGGCGCGTTAGTTGCACGGCCTGCGCTGAGCGTCCCGAGAGATCCCCCAGTTCGGCAGCCTCCACCGCCGCGACCTCTGCATCGACATCGGCGACCACCGCAGCAGTGAGATCCGCGTCCGCGGCAGCGTGCAGGCAACGGCCCACTCGATGGGCGCGTTCCTCCACAGGGTCGTACGACACCATCATCATGCCGTTGCTGTCAGGCAGGCTCGGCTTCCTGATATAGGCGGTCACGGAAGCGAACTCGTTCCGGGTCTGCTCTCGCCGCCACCCCTCCGTGTTGATCTCCAAGCTGTCGGCGGCGCTCGCCGGATGCGTGTAGCAGCGCCAGAGCGCCTCGGACAGGCCCGACAACTCGGCCGCCAGCGCCAGCCGCTGTCTCGGCTCGATACTCGCCGCCAGCGACGCGACCCGAATCGCGACAGACCCGTAGCCGGTCTCCCAGGTTGCCAACAACTCACTGCGATTCTCGTCGATTGCGTACCGCGTCATCGCCACCCCTCCCCCGTAAGCCCGTCGAGCCTACCGGTAGACGAGATCACGCACGGCTCTGACGTGCGTAATCTCGTCCGCCAGCCGAACTACACTCGCTCGCCGATTCCCAGCCGCGCCTGCGTCTCCTGCGCCCGCTCCGCGGCGGCGCTGGCACCATAGTGGCGGGGCATGTCATCGGAGGCCCAGCCGAGCAGCAGCATGAGATCGCCAGTGTCTCCCCCGGCGCGCTTCCACTCATGGGCGAAGTTGTGGCGCCACCGGTGCGCGTGCACATCCGGCACTCCGGCCGCCTTACCCAGCCGCTTGAGGAGGATCTTGATGCCATTCGGAGTCAGAAGGGCCGCGCCGCGCTCGGCCAACCACAGCTGAGGCAGTGCGGCGCCCTTGTGCTTGTCCCGGGCCCGGAGATAGCGGCTCAGCGCCCGGGCGGTCTTCGGCCCGAAACGTACCCGCCGGTCCTTGGCACCCTTGCCGTGAAAGTGCACCGACTCGGTGTTCAGGTCGACATCGGCCACAAGGAGGTTGCCCACCTCGGACAGCCGGGCGCCGGTGTTGCAGTACAGCCGAATCAGCGCCTCGTCGCGCAGGTTGACGAAGCCCTTGCCCTTGCACGCGTCGAGGAGCTTGCCGGTGTCCTCGTCACGCAGGACCGGGATCAGCTTCCGGGGCGTCTTCGGCTGCCGAACCCGCTCCATCGGCGACCGATCGATGGCCTGCTCGTCGACAAGCAGCCACTTGAAGAACTGCTGCAACCCCTTGTGCTTGTTCAGCGCCGTCGACGCCGACCGAGTCTCGATCATCCAGGCCTGGAACGCCTCCACGTGCGCCCGAGTCACCGCGCATGGATCGTCAGCCGCATCATCGGCGTCCGGATCCGGGGACGACTCCCCCAGATACCGACCCAACTGCGCCGCGGCCAGAAGGTAGTTGTAGCGGGTGGTCGCCGGGTAGTTCCCGGCCCGCAGCGACCGGTCCCAGTCCCGAAGGAACCCGGCCCAGGTCCGGGACAGTCCGGCGGTGAGCTTCTGAAGATCCAGTAGTGGCATGACAACCTGCCCGAGTCAAGAGGTCCAACAGCGGCGTGCTAGACCAGGCATCCATGCCAAGCAATGAAAATAGGGCTTCCGCAAGTCGTTGACCTGCGGAAACCCTTTCGCTGTCGGGACGGCCGGATTCGAACCGACGACCCCTTGACCCCCAGTCAAGTGCGCTACCAAGCTGCGCCACGTCCCGATGCTTCCGCGAGGCGTTCTCCGCCCTGCGACAGCCGGTACAGCTTAGCGCACGATCTTCCCCGCGCACGCACCGGCCCGGGCCCGCCCAGCCACCTCCCCAACATTCGCTAGGCCGTCCTAGGAGGATAGGTGAAAGCGTGAGTTAATGAGTACCGCCCGCCGGCCGAGCCGGCCGTCAGGCCGGTGAGCCAGGAGTTTCGGGTTCCAGGGCATGGTGGCGACTCTCGAAGCCGCCGCGGCCGGCGCGGCCCGCCGCCGTGGCGGCGAGGCCGGAACGAGTGCCCGCCCTACGGGAACAGGACGGGCACTCGGAACAGGGCTCGGCGCTGGCAGAACGGGACCGAACACCGTCGGTCGGAACCCGCACCCAGAACAGCACCAACCCCCATGGAACGGGACCGAGCACACAGAACACGGCCGGGCACCCGGAACAGAACCGGGCACTCGAGCGGGTCAGGACACGAGGGCGGGCGAGGCGTACGGGGCAGGGGTGGAAGCGGGATCAGCCGTGCGCCTTGCCCCGGCCGCCCGGGCCGAGCTTCTTGCGCGGGCGTACCGAAATCTCTACCGGGCTACCCTCGAAGCCGAACTCCTCGCGGAGCTTGCGCTCGACGAAACGCTGGTAGCCGGCGTCCAGCGGCGCGGTGGTGAAGAGCACGAACCGCGGCGGGGCCACCCCCGCCTGGGTGGCAAAGAGGATCTTCGGCGCCCGGCCGCCCCGCACCGGGTGCGGGGTGGCCTGCACCAGGGCGGTCAGCCAGGAGTTGAGCTGCGCCGTCGGCACCCGGGTCTCCCAGCTCGCCAGGGCCTTGCGCAGCGACGGGGCGAGCTTGTCGACCGCTCGGCCGGTCTTGGCCGACAGGTTGATCCGCAGCGCCCACGGGATGCGGCGCAGTTCCCGCTCGATCTCCTTGTCCAGGTAGTACCGGCGGTCGCCGTCGACCAGGTCCCACTTGTTGAAGGCGATGACCAGGGCCCGGCCGGCCTCGGTGACCATGGACAGGATCCGCTGGTCCTGCTCGCTGATCGGTTCGCTGGAGTCGAGCAGCACCACGGCCACCTCGGCGGCCTCGATCGCCGAGGCCGTGCGCAGGCTGGCGTAGTACTCGGTGCCGCTGGCCTTGCCGACCCGCTTGCGCAGCCCGGCGGTGTCCACCAACTGCCAGGTTTCCCCGCCGATTTCCACGAGGCTGTCCACCGGGTCGACGGTGGTGCCGGCGACCGAGTCGACGACCGCCCGTTCCTCGCCGGAGAACCGGTTGAGCAGGCTGGACTTGCCGACGTTGGGCCGGCCGACGAGGGCTACCCGGCGCGGGCCGCGGGGGCGGTTCTCCACGATCGCCGGTGCCTCCGGCAGCGCCTGGAGGATCTTGTCGAGCAGGTCGCCGGAGCCCCGGCCGTGCAGCGCCGACACCGGGTACGGCTCGCCGAGGCCGAGCGACCACAGTGCGGTCGACTCCATCTCGATCGTGGCGTTGTCGGCCTTGTTCGCCACCAGGATGACCGGTTTGGCGCTGCGCCGCAGCATCTTCACGGCGGCCTCGTCCACGTCCGTGGAGCCGACCATGGCGTCGACCACGAAAAGCACCACGTCGGCGGTGGCGACGGCGATCTCGGCCTGTGCGGCGATCGCCGCCGCCCGGTCCTTCGCGTCCGGCTCCCAGCCGCCCGTGTCGACGACCGTGAACGCCCGGCCGGACCACTGCGCGTCGTACGGGACCCGGTCCCGGGTCACCCCGGGGATGTCCTCGACGACCGCCTGCCGGCGGCCGATGATGCGGTTCACCAGGGTGGACTTGCCGACGTTGGGACGGCCGACGACGGCCACCACGGGCATCGGCCCGGTCGGCTCCTCGGCGTCGACGGCCGGCTCGCGCAGCTCCACCCAGCCCTCGTCGGTCGTCACGCCACTCCCCTATCGGTCAGCAGTGCGCGCAGCCGGTCGACGACCTCGTCGATGCCCAGTTCCGTGGTGTCCAGCACCACCGCGTCGGTGGCCTGCTGCAACGGGTCAGCCTTGCGCGTCGAGTCGAGCCGGTCGCGGCGGGCCAGGTCGGCGGCGGTGACCGCCACGTCCGTGGCATCCTCCGCGCTGCGCCGCTGGGCGCGCGCGGCCTCGGAGGCGGTCAGGTAGACCTTCAGGTCCGCGTCGGGGGCGACGACCGAACCGATGTCCCGGCCCTCGACCACGATCCGGCCGGCCTTCGCGATCAACTCACGCTGCCGGGCCACCAGCAGCGCCCGCACCGACGGTACGGCGGCCACGGCGGAAACCGCGCCGGTGACCTCGGGGCCCCTGATCTCGGAGTCGACGCTCACGCCGTCGGCGGTCACGCCGTACCCCTGGGGGTCGGTGCCGATGCGCAGGTCGACCTCGGCGGCGACCTTGCCCACCGACTCGGCGTCGGTGAGGTCGACCCCGGAGCGCAGCACCGCCCAGGTGATCGCCCGATACATCGCCCCGGTGTCCAGGTAGCGGGCACCGAGGCCCACGGCGAGCCGCCGGGAGACGGTGGACTTGCCCGAACCGGACGGCCCGTCCACAGCGACCACGCAGCGCCCGGCCCGTACGTTTTCCTCCACCGTGTTCCTCCTCAGCCCGTGCCTCGCGGGGCCCGGCGGCCCGTCGCGAGCGGTTGTCGTCGTCGTCGATCATGCCCCGCGGCCCGTCGAGGGCCGCGCGCGACGCCGTCGGTGGCGACCTACGCCACCGCCCGCCCCATCCGGGGCGTCACGAAAGCCTACCCGTTGTGGTACCCCGCCCCACGGGGTCAGTCACCGACCGCCTTGAACAGGGCGGCGACCTCGGCGTTGGTGAGCCGCCGGGTCCGCCCGGCGCGCAGGTCACCGAGGCGGATCGGCCCGATCGAGGTCCGCACCAGGCGGAACACCGGGTGCCCCACCTCGGCCAGCAGGCGTCGGACGATGTGCTTGCGCCCCTCGTGCAGGGTCAGCTCCACCTGGGCGGTCTTGCCCAGGGTGTCCACCACCTTGAAGGAGTCGACCGTGACCGGGCCGTCCTCCAGCTCGATGCCGGCGGCCAGCCGCTTGCCGAGGTTGCGCGGGATCGGCCCGGCCACCTCGCACAGGTACGTCTTCGGCACCCCGTACGACGGGTGGGTGAGCCGGTGGGCGAGGTCGCCGTCGTTGGTGAGCAGCAGCAGGCCCTCACTGTCGGCGTCGAGCCGCCCGACGTGGTAGACCCGCTGCTCCACCCGGTTGCCGATGAAGTCCGACAGGGCGGCGCGTCCCTTCTCGTCCGCCATGGTGGAGACGACCCCGCGTGGCTTGTTCAGGGCCAGGTACACCAGTCGGGTGTCGGCCTGGAGCCGCTCGCCGTCGACGAGGATGACGTCGCGGGTCGGGTCGGCCTTGTCGCCGAGCTGGGCCACCTTTCCGTTCACGGTCACCCGGCGGCGGAAGATCAGGTCCTCGCAGGCGCGTCGGGATCCCACGCCGGCGGCGGCCAACACCTTCTGGAGGCGTTCGGCCCCCTCGAAGACGGGCGCGTCGGTCTTGGGGGCACGGTCATCGCGTCGCATCGGCAAGCTCTTCTACGTCGTCGGGGAGGAACGGGGCGAGCGGGGGCAACTCGTCGACCGAGTTCAGCCCCAACTTCTCCAGGAACATCGTGGTGGTCCGGTAGAGGAAGGCGCCGCTGTCCGGTTCTGCGCCGCACTCTTCGACCAACCCGCGGGAGACCAGCGTACGGAGCACCCCGTCGCAGTTGACACCCCGGATGGCCGAGATGCGCGACCGGGTCACCGGCTGCCGGTACGCCACCACGGCGAGGGTCTCCAACGCCGCCTGGGTCAGCCGGACCGCTTGGCCGTCCAGGACGAAGCGCTCGACGTACGTGGCGTACTCGGGGCGGGTGTAGAGCCGCCAGCCGCCGGCGGCCCGGCGCAGTTCGAAGCCGTGCCCGCCAGCAGTGTATCCGGCCGCGATGTCGTCGAGCAGCGGGCCGATCCGCTCGGGGGACTGTTCGAGGACCTGGGCGAGGGTCAGCTCGCTGACGGGTTCGTCCACCACCAGCAGGATGGCCTCCAGGGCCCCGCGCAGTTCCGCGTCGTCGAGCAC
>NZ_SMKJ01000096.1:0-20915 GCF_004348615.1 Micromonospora sp. KC207 | reverse complement strand
GGCGTGCACCGGTTGCGGGGGGACCGGACCGCGCCCGGCGGCCTGGCCGCGCTGGCCGGCGGCGAGTGGGACCTCGTGGTCGACACCTGGGACGGCGCGCCCCGCGCGGTGCGCGACGCCGCCCGGGCCCTGCGCGACGCGGCCGGCTGGTACGGATACGTCTCCAGCGGTTCCGTCTACGCCCCGCCCGTCCCGTCCGGCGTCGGCGAGGACGCGCCCACCGTGGTTGCCGACCCGGACGCCGTCGACGGCGACTACCCGCAGCTCAAGGCCGGCGGGGAACGGTCCGCCACGGCGGTGTTCGGCAACCGGGCGCTGCTGGCCCGCGCCGGGCTGATCCTCGGCCCTGGTGAGGACGTCGGCCGGCTACCCTGGTGGCTGGCCCGCGTCGCCCGGGGCGGCGACGTGCTCGCCCCCGGCCCCGCCGACCTGCCCCTGCAGTACATCGACGCCCGCGACCTGGCAAAGTGGCTGCTGGACCGGGGCGTGGCGGGCGACGGCGGGGCGTACAACGTGGTGTCGCGGACCGGGCACACGACGACGGGTGAGCTGCTCGACGCCTGCGTCGCCGCCACCGGCTCGGCGGCCCGGCTGCGCTGGACCGACCCGGACGCGATCCTCGCCGCCGGGGTGGAACCGTGGAACGACCTGCCGATCTGGGTCCCCGCCGGGCACGAGTACCGCTGGTTGCTGGAGCGCGGCGTGCAGCGGGCGCACGCGATGGGGCTGACCTGCCGGCCGGTGGCCGAGACGGTCGCCGACACCTGGGCCTGGCTGCGCGCGGTGGGTGGCGTGCCGCCGCGAGCCGGCCGTCCACCGCGCGCGCCCGTAGGCCTGGACCCGCAGCGGGAGGCCGCCCTGCTCGCCGCTGCCGGCTGACCCGCTGCCGGCCCGGCCGGGCTCCCGCACGTCCACGGTCACCGCGGCATCGTCTGGCTCACCCCGGTCACCTCGTGTCCGCTTGGGGCGTCTGCGGTGTCGTGTCTAGGCGACGTGGGCAACCGCGATGAGAGCGACCCCACCGGTCACCTCGACCAAGCCTGGCCGGGCTGCGGTCGTACCACCAGTCAAGTCGTACCACCAGTCAACAGGTGGCCGCGCGGGTCGAGCACGAGCTCCGCGCGGCAGCTTCGATGTCAGCGCTGAACGCGCTGGTCGTAGTCGCGCTGGCGTGCTTGGATCTCGGACGCGTGGGCGACTGTCCAGTCGTAGAGATGGCCGAACGGTTCGCGCAGGGACTTGCCGAGCGGGGTCAACGAGTATTCGACGCCGACCGGCGAGGTCGGCAGCACGCGGCGCTCGATCATCCCGTTGCGTTCGAGCCGGCGCAGGGTCTGCGTCAGCACGCGCTGGGTCACGCCCTCGAGGCGGCGCTTGATCTCGTTGAACCGGCGCGGCTCGACCAGAACCGCCATCGCCATCATCGACCACTTGTCAGCGATCTGATCGAGGATCGGCCGGCTCGCACAATCGGACCGGAACACCAGCTCCCGCTCGACGATGGTCTGGTAGACGGTTCCAGAAGTGGCCATGACGGTATCCTCCGCGATCCCTGGGATGCCCAAAGTGCGTTATTGACGCAGGTCAGGGCCAGTATCACCGTAGGTATACATCAGGAACCAAGGTCCTGCCAGATACTTACGGAGACGCGATGAGCCACGACACCTACCAGACTCTGCGGATGAGCCAGGAGGACGGCGTCGCGTACGTCACGATCGACAACCCGCCGATCAACGTCCTCAGCGTCGCCGTCATGACCGACCTGCGGCGCCTGCTGACCACCCTGGCCGGCGACGACACCGTACGTGTGATCGTGTTCGACAGCGCCGACTCGGACTTCTTCCTCGCCCACGTCGACATGACCGTCACCCTGGAGGATCTCGCCGGTCTCATGGCCGACCTGCCGGAAGGCGTGAATGTCTTCCAGGCCGTCGGGGAGCAGCTACGCCGCCAGCCCCAGGTGACCATCGTCAAGCTCGCCGGCAAGGCGCGCGGGGGCGGATCCGAGTTCGTCGTGGCCGCGGACATGGCGTTCGCAGCGATCGACAGGGCCGGGCTCGGCCAGATCGAAGCCCTCATGGGCATCGTCCCCGGCGGAGGCTCCACGCAGTACCTCACCGAGCGCGTCGGCCGCAACCGCGCGCTGGAGGTCGTGCTCGGCGCGGACCTGTTCGACGCCGAGACGGCCGAAAGGTACGGCTGGGTCAACCGCGCCGTCCCCGCGCACGAGCTCGACGCGTTCGTCGACCGCCTCGCCCGCAACATCGCCGCACTGCCGGACGGCGTCGTCGCGGCGGCCAAGCACGCCATCGTCCCCGGCGATCACGCCGATGGCTTGGCACGGGAGAACGACGCCTGGGCCGGGCTCGTATTCCGCCCCGCCACCGCGCACCTCATGGCCGCGGGGCTTACCCACGGCGCCCAGACCCGTGACGGCGAACAGGACCTCGAGGGTCTGTTTCGTGGTCTCGCCGGGTAGCGGAACCAGAGCCAGCCGGACTTGCCAGCCTTGATCACGTGAGCACGTCTGCCGCGCGTGCACCGGGCTCAGCGTTCGCGGACGACCGCTACCGGGCAGTGCGCGTGGTGGATGAGCTGCTGGCCGACCGAGCCGAGCAGCATCCCGCGCAGCCCGCCCCAGCCCCGGCTGCCGACCACCACGAGCTGGGCGTCGCGGCTCGCCTCGACCAGTGCGCCGGCCGGGCGGCCGGTCACCACGTCCACGGTCACCGCGACGTCCGGGAACGTCTCCCGCCACCAGGCCAGCGGCTCGTCCAGCGCCGCCCGTTCCGCCGCCACCGCGTCGTCCCCGCCGACGCCCCGGTCGGCCGACGGTTCCCAGGCCCGCACCACATGCAGCGGTACGCCCCGCTGGGCCGCCCGCTCGACGGCGAACCCGAGGGCCAGCAGGGAGGTCGCCGACCCGTCGACCCCCACCACCACCCGGCCCGTACGGCTTGCGGAGGCGTCGCCGTCGCGGACCACCACCACCGGGCAGTGCGCGTGGGCGGTCACCGACACGGCGGTGGAGCCGGCGAGCAGGCCGCCGAACCCGCCATGGCCCCGGGTGCCGAGCACCAGCAGGCCCGCCTCGGCGGAGCGTTCCTCCAGCACCAGCGCCGGCGGCCCGTCGAACACCTCCCCGTGCACGGTCACGGTGGGCCGCGCGGCGGCGGCGGCGTCGGCGGCGGCCTTGTCTACCAGCTCCTTCACGTGCCGGCGGGCGGTCTCGTCGGGCCATATCCCGGGGGCCACCCCGGGGCCGACCCAGCCGGCCACGGTCACCCACTCGAAGACGTACGCCAGGCGGACCGGCCGGCCGCTGTGCTCCGCCTCGGCCAGCGCCCAGTGGAGGGCGACCGTGGCGTCGGCGGATGCGTCGTAGCCGACGAGGATCTCGTCACCGCTCACTTCCCGCTCCTAAGCTCGGCGTCGGTCTCCCGGATCCATTGCCACTCGGCGACCCGGGGGTCGTCGGAGCCGTACCGCCGGGTGTGGTCGCGGCAGGCCTGGCGGGCGTCCACCATCTCCTGGCGGAGGTGGGCGGCGCGCGCGGCCAGCCCCGGAACGCGATCGATCACGTCGATGACCAGGTGGAACCGGTCGAGGTCGTTGAGCATCACCATGTCGAACGGCGTGGTGGTGGTGCCCTCCTCCTTGTACCCGCGCACGTGCAGGTTGTCGTGGTTGGCGCGCCGGTAGGTGAGCCGGTGGATCAGCCACGGGTAGCCGTGGTACGCGAAGATGATCGGCTTGTCGCGGGTGAAGATGGTGTCGAACTCGTTGTCCGGCAGGCCGTGCGGGTGCTCCGACGGCGGCTGGAGCCGCATCAGGTCGACCACGTTGACCACCCGCACCTTCAGCTCGGGCAGCCGCTGGCGCAGCAGGCCGGCGGCGGCGAGGGTCTCCAGCGTGGGCACGTCCCCGGCGCAGCCGAGCACCACGTCCGGCTCCCGACGGTCGTCGGTGCTGGCCCAGTCCCAGATGCCCAGGCCGCGCCGGCAGTGCTGGATCGCCTCGTCCATGGTCAGCCAGGTGGGGGCGGGTTGCTTGCCGGCCACCACCACGTTGACGTAGTGCCGGCTGCGCAGGCAGTGGTCCATGGTGGAGAGCAGGGTGTTGCCGTCCGGCGGCAGGTAGACCCGGACCACCTCGGCCTTCTTGTTGACCACGTGGTCGATGAAGCCTGGGTCCTGGTGCGAGAAGCCGTTGTGGTCCTGCCGCCACACGTGGCTGGAGAGCAGGTAGTTCAGCGACGCCACCGGCTCCCGCCACGGGATACCCCGGGTCACCTTCAGCCACTTCGCGTGCTGGTTGACCATCGAGTCGACGATGTGGATGAACGCCTCGTAGCTGGTGAAGATCCCGTGCCGGCCGGTCAGCAGGTACCCCTCCAGCCAGCCCTGGCACAGGTGCTCCGACAGCACCTCCATCACCCGGCCGTTAGGGGAGAGGTGTTCGTCGCCGTCGACCCGGTCGGCGACGAACACCCGGTCGGTGACCTCGAAGGCCGCGCCGAGCCGGTTGGAGGCGACCTCGTCGGGGCCGAAGAGGCGGAACGTATGCGGATTGGCGGTGATGACGTCGCGGACCCATGCGCCGAGCACGCCGGTCGCGCCGACCGCCGGCGCGCCGGGCTGCTTGACGTCGACGGCGTACCGGCGGAAGTCCGGCAGGTCCAGGTCGCGCAGCACCCGCCCGCCGTTGGCGACCGGGTTGGCGCTCATCCGCAGGTCACCGGCCGGTGGCAGCGCGGCCAGTTCGGCGACCGGCGCGCCGGTGGGATCGAACAGCTCCTGTGGCCGGTAGCTGCGCAGCCAGCATTCCAGCTCCGCCAGGCGCTCCGGGTTGTCCCGCACCTCGGCGATGGGCACCTGGTGGGCGCGGTACGTCCCCTCGACCTGCTTGCCGTCGACGACGGCCGGGCCGGTCCAGCCCTTCGGCGTCCGCAGGATGATCATCGGCCAGCGGGGGCGCTCGACGGGTGCGCCGGAGCGCGCCCTGCGCTGGATCCCGGCGATCTCGTCGACGGCCCGGTCCAGGGTGGCGGCCAGGGTCTGGTGCACCGTGGCCGGGTCGTCGCCCGCGACGACGTACGGCTGGTAGCCGAACCCGCGCATCATGTCCAGCAGATCGTCGGCGGGGATGCGGTCCAGCACCGTCGGGTTGGCGATCTTGTAGCCGTTGAGGTGCAGGATGGGCAGCACCGCGCCGTCGCGGGCCGGGTTGAGGAAGACGTTGGACAGCCAGCTTCCGGCGAGCGGGCCGGTCTCGGCCTCGCCGTCGCCGATGACGCAGGCGACCAGCAGGTCGGGGTTGTCGAACGCGGCGCCGTACGCGTGGCTCAGCGCGTACCCGAGCTCGCCGCCCTCGTGGATCGAGCCCGGCACCTCCGGTGCGACGTGGCTCGGGATGCCGCCGGGGAACGAGAACTGGCGGAACAGCTGCCGCATGCCGGTCTCGTCGCGGCTCGCCGAGTGGTAGAGCTCGCTGTAGGTGCCCTCCAGCCAGGTGTTGGCCACCAGGGCGGGGCCGCCGTGGCCGGGGCCGGTGATGAAGATCGTCGGCAGCTTCCGGTTGACGATGACCCGGTTGAGGTGCGCGTAGACCAGGTTGAGCCCCGGGCCGGTGCCCCAGTGCCCCAGCAGCCGGGGCTTGACGTGCTCGGGCCGCAGCGGCTCACGCAGCAGCGGGTTGTCCAGCAGATAGATCTGCCCGACGGTCAGGTAGTTGGCGGCCCGCCAGTACGCGTCCAGCCGGCGCAGCTCGTCTTCGGTCAGGGGACCGTGCAGGTCTACAACGGTGTCCATGCTGCGTCAGCCTTTCGCGGATCGGGGACGTTCGCATCCGGGGCGCCGGGTGTTTCCCGGTCACGCACAGCTTCGCCGGGCCGCCGGAATTGATCAGGGCCGTTGGTCCCGGGACGTGGGACGTCATGCCCCGCTCGGCGCGGTGGGGGTCATTCCACGGACGACGATGACCGGGGCGGGGGAGTGGTAGAGCAGGGACTGGCTGACCGCGCCGAGCATCCCGCGCAGCGGTTCGTCGCCCCGGGCGGCGACCACGGTCAGTTGCGTGGAGCGGGACTGGTCGACCATGACCCCGCCGGGGTCGCCGCCGACCACGTGACACTCGGCCGGCACCTCCGGGTGCCGCCGTCCGAACCGGACCACCAGTTCGGCCAGCTCGGCGTGTGCGTCGCGCTGGTCCTGCTGCGGCGGCCCACCGCCGGGTGGCACGTCCGGCGGCTCGGTGACCCGGACGGCGAGCAGCCGGGCCGACCGGCGGGCGGCGCAGCCGAAGGCGAACGCCAGCGCCGTACGGGAGCTGGCCGAGCCGTCGACGCCGACCAGGACCGGGCCACGCGGCGGCGGTTCGGAGCGGACCACCAGCACCGGGCAGCCGGCGCGGGCGGCGAGCTGCACCGCGGGCGCGTCGGCGGGGTTGCGCGCACCGCCGCAGGACATCCCGCCGTCGCCGACGACGACGAGGAACGCCGACTCGGAGCGGCGGACCAGCGCGGCCACCGGGGTGCCTTCGACGATCTCGCCGCTGACTGGCACCGCCGGGTCCTCCTCGCCGGCGGCTGCGGCGGCGCGTTGGAGCAGCTCCTCGGCCTCGGCGCGCGGGCCGAGCGACGGGGTCTCCTGCTCCGCCGACCAGTTGAGCGCGTGCCACAGGCAAAGCGGGCGGCGGTGGTCGGCGGCCTCCCGCGCGGCCAACCGGACGACCTGCATGGCGGTCTCCGGCGAGCCGAGCGCGGCCACCACCGGCGCGTCGGCGGGTGGGGTCATCCGGCCTCACCTCCCCCCGGGAGCCGCGCACGGCTGGTCCGTTCCCTGCGACCGAGCGTAATCGGACCGGCCCGCCCCGGGGCCGGTATCGCGTGTCGCCCCCGCGTGCGTCAACGTGGGTTGACAGCACCTCTCTGTCAACGTATGTTGACGGCATGAGTCAGGCGACGGAACTCGCGGCGGCGGCCGGCAGCACCGATCCCCGGGTGGGCCTGCGCGCCGTGCGCGCCCTGCGCCGGCTCCTCGAACGGCTCGAGGTGGTCCAGGTGGACAACGCCCGACGGCAGGGCTGGTCCTGGCAGGAGATCGCCGACGCGTTGGAGGTCAGCCGGCAGGCGGTCCACAAGAAGCACGCCGGGCGACCGGCGGTCCCGAGCACCTGGGAGGCATGATGTTCGAACGGTTCACCGACCGGGCCCGCGAGGCGGTCAAGCGGGCCCGCGACGAGGCACGGGCCGCCGGGCAGCGCCCGGTCGGCACCGAGCACCTGCTGCTCGCCGTCCTCGCCGACCCCGACAATCTCGCGACCCGGGTGCTGCGCGACGCGGGTGTCCGCGCCGCCGACCTGCGTGCCGCCGTGGCCCGGCACACCGCCGAGGGCGGCGCGGGGCTCGCCGAGGCAGACGCCGCCGCGCTGCGCGAGATCGGCATCGACCTGGCCGCGATCGTCGCCCGGATCGAGGAGTCCTTCGGCCCCGACGCGCTGCGTGCGGCCGTCCCCGCCCCGCGCCGCGGCCTGCGCCGCCGCCAGCGGCCCGGCGGCCCGTTCTCGCCCCGGTCCAAGAAGGTGCTGGAGCTGTCGCTGCGCGAGGCGCTCCGGCTGCGCCACAGGCACATCGGCACCGAGCACATCCTGCTCGGGCTGCTCCGCGAGGGCGGCGGTCCGGCCGCGCTGGTGCTCACCGAGGCTGGGCTGGACCTGGACGACCTGCGCCGCCGGGTGGAGGCGGCCCTGCGGGCGGCAGCCTAGACCGGCCCGGTCGACCCCGCCCTCCCACGCGCCCAACTCGTCACCGACTCGTCGCACAGCATGCCGAGGGACGTGACGAAGGATGCGGGCCGGCCGGTCTCCCGGACCTCGGGAAGCCCAAACCTGCTTTCGGTGCGCGTAACCTCACCGGTCGCCGGCTCGCCGCCCGCACCGGGTTGCTGCACACTGACGCCGTGGATGCTCAGCAGGACACGTGTTCGACCGCGACCGGCGGCGGGCTACGCTCTGCGGTGGTGGTCAACCCGGTGAAGGTCGCCGATCTCGACGAACTGCGGGAAACGGTCGACGGGGCCCTCGCCGCCGCCGGCTGGCCGCCGCCACTGTGGTTCGAGACCACCCCGGAGGACCCGGGCCGCGGCCAGACCGGGAAGGCCGTTTCCGCCGGGGTGGACGTCGTCTTCGCCTGCGGCGGCGACGGCACCGTGATGTCCTGCGTCAGCGCCCTGGTCGGCACCGACGTGGCGCTCGCCGTCCTGCCCCAGGGCACCGGCAACCTGCTCGCCGCCAACCTCGGCCTCTCCACCGACCTGGCCGCCGGGCTGGAGGTGGCCGTCGAGCGGGGCCGCCGGCAGCTCGACGTCGGCGCGGTCGGGGACGCCTACTTCACCGTCATGGCCGGGATGGGCTTCGACGCCCAGATGCTCGAAGCCACCTCGGAGACGACCAAGGCCCGCATCGGCTGGCCGGCGTACGTCATGGGGGCCGCCCGGCACCTGCGGGACCGGCCGATGCGGGTCACCATCCGCATCGACGACCGGCCGCCGCTGCGCCGTCGCGCCCGCTCGGTGCTGGTGGCCAACGTCGGGCGCCTCCAGGGCGGCGTCACCCTGCTCGCCGACGCCGAACCGGACGATGGCTGGCTCGACGTCGCGGTGCTCACCCCGCGTACCCTGCGGCACTGGCTGGCCATGAGCTGGGCGCTGGTCCGCCGCCGGGACAGCGTCCCCCGGATGGAGGTCTTCCGCGCCCGCAGGGTGCAGGTCACCAGCAACCGGGCCCAGCCGCGCGAGCTCGACGGGGACCTCATCCCCCCGGGCCGGCGGCTGGTGGCGGAGGTCCGCCCCCGCGCCCTCTGGCTCTGCGTGCCGCAGCCGCAGGATGCACCCGACCTGGCCGTCGACGCCGAGGCAGCCGGGCAGCGGGGCGAGGAGTTGGTCGAGGAGGCCCGCCGTGAGTAGCACCCGGATGGTGCCCGAGACCCGGCTCATGGCCGACGAGGAACTCTCCGCCGACGACGCCTGGCACACACTGCGTCGCCACGGCGGCTGGCATCTGCTGCGGGACGCGTTCGTCCGGTTTCGCTACGGCGACGGGTTCAGCCACTCCCGGGCTTTCGCGTTGCAGCTCTGCCTCGCCGTGGTGCCGTTCATGATCGCCCTCACCGGCCTGATCACCGACCTCGGCGCCGACGAGGGGGGCCGGGTGGTCGCCGACACCGTGCTGGCCCTCACCCCGGGGCAGAGCGAGCAGATGGTCGAGGAGCTGCTGGTCGACAGCGAGCCCACGGAGGACGCCGGCGAGCTGGCGCTGGCCCTCGGCCTGCTGACCGGCATCGTCGCGCTGACCACCACGATGGCGCAGATCGAACGTGGCGCGAACCGGATCTACGGCGTGGAGCGGGACCGGCCGGCGCTGTGGAAGTACCTGCGCGCCAGCGTCCTCGCGCTCCTTGCGGGTGTCCCGGCGCTGACCGGGTTCCTGATCCTGGTCGGCGGCGGGGCGATGGGCGATTCCGTACGCCGCAACTACACCTGGGGTGACGCCGCCACCGTCGCCTGGGACGTGGCCCGTTGGCCGTTGAGCCTCGGCCTGACCGTGCTCGCCGTGGCCCTGCTGTTCCGCCACGCCCCCCGCCGCAAGCAGCCCAGCCTGTCCTGGCTGTTCTTCGGCGCCGGCATCGCCACCGCGCTGTGGTGGCTGGCCAGCCTGCTGCTTGCCGCGTACGTGCGGTTCAGCGACGGGTTCGGGCAGACCTACGGGGCGCTGACCGGGATGATGGCGCTGCTGCTCTGGGCCAACCTCACCGGGATGGCGCTCTTCGGCGGGCTGGCCTTCGCAGCCCAGCTGGAGGCGATGCGGATCGGCGTGGCGGAGCCGGCCCAGCCGGACCTGTGGCAGCCCGAGGCCGAGCGCGAGGAGGTCTACGACACCGGTGGAATGACCGCGCTCTGATCCGGCGGCGACACCCCCGGTGTACGGGACGGCCGGATCGGGTAAAGCGCCTCGCCAGAGCGGACAAGGGAGGTGCGGGGTGACCGCGGTCAAAGAGATGGTGCGGCGACCACTCGGCCACTTCGCCGAGCGGAGCATCGCCGGGCTGGTGGCCGTCGCCGGCGCGGGGGTCGCCTTCGGTCTGCTGCTGACGCTGGTGCGTTTCCGGTGGAGCCCGCTCTACCACGCCGACCACGAGGCCGCCGAGTGGTTCAACGGGCTCGTCGCCCCGCATCACGCCCTGGTCACCGTGTTGCAGGCGATCACCGACCTCGGCGGGCGGCCCGTGCTGTTCTGGCTGGTCAGCGTGGCCGTGATCGGGCTGCTGATCCGCCGGCGGGCCCGGCTCGCCGTCTACCTCATCATCACCGGGCTCGGCGGGCTGATCCTCGATCCGTCGCTGAAGACGCTCGTCGGCCGGCTCCGCCCCGTGGTGGACGTGCCGGTGGCCAGCGCCCCCGGCAACAGCTTCCCCAGCGGCCACGCCCTCGGCTCCTTCGTCGCGTACGGGGCGATCCTGCTGGTCTTCCTCCCGGCCGTGGCGCCCCGCTGGCGCAAGCCGGCCATCGCCGTCGCCGCCGTGCTGGTGGCCCTGGTCGGGCTGACCCGCATCGCGCTGGGCGTGCACTTCGTCTCCGACGTGATCGGCGGCTGGCTGCTCGGCGCGGCCTGGCTCGGCGTAACCGCGTACGCCTTCCGGCTGTGGCGGCGCGAACGCGGCCGGCCGGTGCCGCCGCTGACCGAGGGCCTGGAGCCGGAGGCGGGCCACGACATCGCCCCCGCCCCCGCCGAGGAGCACGTGCTGGAGCACCCCCGCTCGGCCCTCGCCGAGCTGCTGGTCGGCTGGGTGCTGGTCTTCGGCGCGCTGTACGCCTTCGGCATGCTCGTCAGCTATTACGCCAAGGACACGTTCTTCGGCACCCTGGACACCGAGGTGCCGCGCTGGTTCGCCGGGCGGCACACCGACGCGTGGACCGGCCTGAGCTGGTGGTGGAGCAAGGCCGGCGACACTCACGCGATCCTGCTGGTGTCGCTGGTCTTCTGCCCGCTGGTGCTCGCGGTGTGGCGGCGCTGGCGGCCGGTGCTCTTCGTGGCGCTGGCGATGTTCGGCGAGCTGACCCTCTTCCTCGCCTCCGCCCGCGCCGTCGATCGGCCCCGCCCGCCCGTGGAGAATTTGGACGGGCCGATGCCCACCTCGTCGTTCCCGTCCGGGCACATCGCCGCCACCATCTCCCTCTGGCTGGCCATCGCCGTCATCGTGTTCCCCCGCACCGACCGCTGGTGGCGGTGGCTCTTCGTAGCCCTCGCGGTGGTCATGCCGGTGGGGGTGGCGGTCTCCCGGATGTACCGGGGCATGCACCACCCGACCGACTTCATGGGTGCGATCCTGCTCAGCGCCCTGTGGATCGGCCTGCTGTACTGGGTGATCCGCCCCAACGCCGACCTCGCCGAGGGCAACCGCCCGGCGATCGGGTCCGAGCAGGTCGACGAGCTAAACGACGAACTGGCCACCGCCGGCCGCCCCGACTGACGGATCGGCCACCCGCCGATGACGACCGGGAACGCCCCGTGCTCCGGGTGATGACCTGGAACATCAAGACCGGCGGCCGAGACCGGACGGGGCCCGGCCGGCTGGACCGGGTGGCCCGGGTCGTCGCCGCGTGGCGGCCGGACCTGCTGGCCGCACAGGAGCTGCGCGGCTTCGACTCCGGCGGCGTGCTGGCCGGCTTCGCCGTCGCCGTGGGCATGCGGCCTTACCTCGCCCGCTCCCGCTGCGGTCAGCCCGTGGCGGTGCTGGTCCGCCCGCCACTGCGGGTCGTCGCGGCCGGCCCGGTCCGCCGCCCGTTCCACCATGCCGCCGTACGCGTCACCGTGGCCACCGACGCGGGGCCGCTCACCGTGCTCGGCACGCACCTCGACCCGTACTCGGGGCTGCGACGCCGGGTCGAGGCCGGCTGGCTCGCGGCGGCCGTCGGCCGGGTTCCCGGTGCCGGGCCGGGCGCGCTGGCGCTGCTGGCCGGGGACCTCAACACCCTCGCCCCGGGCACCGATCACACCGACCGGGTCGCCCGGCTGCCGGCCGCGTACCGTCGTCGGCATCTGCGCCGGGACGGGCGGACGGTGGAGACCCGGGCGGTGGCCCGCCTCGCCGCCGCCGGCCTGGTCGACCTGTACGACGCGCTCGCCCCCGGCGACGAGGTGGCGACCGCGCCGACGCGGCACGGCGGCGGCGCGGAGTTCTCCGGGATGCGGCTGGACTATCTTCTCGGCACCCCGGCGCTGGCCCGGCTGGCCCGGTCCTGCACCGTGGCGCGCGGCGGCGAGACCGAGTGCGCCTCCGACCACTACCCGGTGCTCGCCGACCTCGATCTTCACCCGGCCTGACCGCCGCCCGCGCCCGCCGTGCCACCGCGAACCTCCTGTGCCACCGCGGGCCTCCTGTGCCGCCCGTGCCTCCTGCGCCGGCCGCACGGTGGCCGGGAAAAGGGACGGGGCGGGGCCGGTGGCCTATAGGGCGAGGTTGAGCAGGACGGTCAGCAGGATCGAGGCGAGGACCGAGAAGAGGATCATCAGCAGGCAGCCGAGGCCGCCACCCACCGGGCGGATCTCCGTGTTGCCGATGCGCATGGGGCCGCCTTTCGGATCGAGCGGGTTCAAAGCCGCGTACGGGACGGGGCGAGCCGCGGCGGGGCCGGCGAGAAGCCGTCCGTCCGGCCGGCCATCACAGCTCGCGCAGCCGGGGGAGCAGTTCCTCCCGGGCCCAGTCGAGGAACCTCGGCTGGGTGTCCCCGCCGACCTGTACCAGCGCCACGTGGGTGAAGCCGGCGTCGACGAACTTCTTGAACGCCGCGACGTGCCGGTCGGGGTCCGGGCCGCAGGAGATCCCCTCGGCGACGTCCTCCTCGCGGACGAACTGGGTCGCGGCGGCGAACGAGTTCGGGCCGGGCAGGTCGGCGTTGACCTTCCAGCCCGTGCCGAACCAGCGGAACTGGTCGTGCGCGATCTTGCGGCACTCCGCCTCGTCGGGGCCGTAGCAGATGGCGACCTGGCCGAACCGGGGCTGTCCGGCGCCGCCCGCGTCGTCGTACATCCGGATGAGGTGGGCGTCGGGCTCGGTGGCGACGAGGCCGTCGGCGTAGTCGGCGGCGAGCGCCGCCGACTGCCGGCCGGACGCGGCCACGGCCATCGGCACCGGACGCTCCGGCCGGTCCCAGACGTACGCGTCGGGCACGTCGAAGTGGTTTCCGGAGAAGGTCAGCGTCTCCCCGTTCAGCAGCGGCCGGATGACCTGCAACGCCTCCTCGAACATCTCGTGCCGCTGCTGCACGTGCGGCCAGCCGCCGACGACGTGCTCGTTGAGGTTCTCCCCGGCGCCCAGGCCGAGGGTGAACCGACCGTCCGACAGCACCCCGATCGTGCTGGCCTTCTGCGCCACGACGGCCGGGTGGTAGCGGCGGATCGGGCAGGTCACGAAGGACATCAGCTCGGCCCGGCTGGTGACGTGGGCGACCGCCCCGAGCACCGACCAGGCGTACGGGGAGTGACCTTGGGAATCCAGCCACGGGTAGTAGTGGTCGGAGATCACCAACTGGTCGAAGCCGGCCGCCTCCGCGCGCACCGCGTAGTCGACCAGTTCCTTCGGCCCGGCCTGCTCGCACATCAGGGTGTAGCCGACGTTGACCATCGCGGCATCTCCTTCGCTCTTTCGACCCATCGCATACCCCGGTGGGCGTCGGTCAATCCTCGTGTCGTCGTGGCCTTGACGGGGCGGCCCAGGGTGCATAAAGTCGGACCTTAACCGGTTCAGGCCGGGGGTGCTGCATCCTGTGGTGGGGATGACCGGCCCTGTGGTGGCTTGTGGTCCCGCGAGCCGCCACAGGGCACCCACCTGAGTGGCGGCTCACTGAACCGGTTGCCCTGGTCGGTTGATCGGCCTACGCTGATGGCTGCGCCGTCGGGAGCCGGCCAGCGGCTGACGGGCCAGCCGCCTTCTTCGTCACCACCACCGCACCCCCCGTCTGGGCACGGGGGTGACCCTCCCTGAGGAAACCATGAGAAAACGTCTCTCCGTCGCGGCTGTCGCCGTGCTGACGGTCCTCGCCGCCGTGTTCGCCTTCGGGCAGCCGGCGCACGCCGCCGCCGGCTTCACCGTCGCCAACGGCAAGCTGTACGACGCCAACGGCAACGAGTTCGTCATGCGCGGCGTCAACCACGCCCACACCTGGTACCCGCAGCAGACCAGCTCCTTCGCCAACATCAAGGCGGTCGGCGCGAACACGGTGCGGGTGGTGCTGGCCAGCGGCGACCGCTGGGCGAAGAACGACACGGCCGACGTCGCCAACGTCATCTCGCTGTGCAGGGCGAACAAGCTGATCTGCGTCCTGGAGGTGCACGACACCACCGGGTACGGCGAGCAGAGCGGCGCGATCACCCTGGACCGGGCGGTCGACTACTGGCTGAGCATCTCCAGCGCCCTCGCCGGCCAGGAGAAGTACGTGATCGTCAACATCGGCAACGAGCCGTACGGCAACCGGGGCTACGGCACCTGGGCCACCGACTCGGCCAACGCGATCAAGCGGCTGCGCGCCGCCGGCCTCGCGCACACCATCATGATCGACGCCCCGAACTGGGGTCAGGACTGGTCGTTCACCATGCGCGACAACGCCGCCTCGGTCTTCGCGGCCGACCCGCAGAAGAACACCGTCTTCTCCGTCCACATGTACGGCGTCTTCGACACCGCCGCGGAGATCTCCGACTACCTCGGCCGGTTCCGCACCGCGAAGCTGCCGATCGTGGTGGGCGAGTTCGGCTTCGACCACTCCGACGGCAACCCCGACGAGGACACCATCCTGTCGTACACGCAGGCCAACGGGATCGGATACCTGGGCTGGTCGTGGAGCGGCAACAGCGGCGGCGTCGAGTACCTCGACATGGTCACCAACTTCAACCCGGCAGCCCTGACCACCTGGGGACAGCGGATCTTCAACGGCGTCAACGGCATCAAGGCCACGTCGAAGGAAGCGTCGGTCTACGGCGGCATCGTCACGCCCACGCCGTCGACGACCGTGACGCCGACCCTCCCGCCGCCGACCACGACGCCCCCGCCGACCACCCCGCCGGCGACGGGGGGCTGCACGGCGACGTACACGATCGTCGGTCAGTGGCAGGGCGGCTTCCAGGGTGAGGTCAAGGTGACCGCCGGCTCCGCCGCCATCAACGGCTGGACGGCGAAGTGGACGTACCCGGGCGGCCAGATCAGCCAGGTGTGGAACGCGACGGTGACCAGCAGCGGGTCGAGCGTGACCGCCACCAACGTCAGCTACAACGGCAGGCTCGGCACCGGCGCCAGCACCAGCTTCGGCTTCATCGGCAGCTCCACCGGCACCCCCACCGTCCCCGCGGTGACCTGCACGGCGAGCTGACCCTACCCGCCACCGACGGTGGCCGGGCCCATTCGGGGCCCGGCCACCGTCCCTGCCCTGCCGACGAGGGGCAAACCAAGCCGGCCGCGTGCCCGAGGGGGAAGGTCGCGGCCGGGGTCAGTCGGCCGCGTCGACCTCCAGCAGCAGGGTCTGCTCGGGGTGCAGGGCCGGCAGTTGGAGGCCGATCGACCCGAGCACCGCGCCCGGCAGGGTGACCCCGGGCAGCCAGCCCGGCTCCGTCAGGTCCAGCACGGCCGGCCCCGGCACGCCGGCCGCCGGCCGGACCCCGTACCGCCGGGCCGGGTCGAGCCCGGGCAGCCGCAGCGCACCCGGGGTCTGGGTGACCGAGGTGGCGATCCGCGCCACGGCGTACACCGCGCGGGAGAGGTCACCGGCGACCACGCCGTGCGCCCAGACGGCCGGGTCGGGGTGGTCGACCCGGACCACCCGGCCGGCGTGCAGCAGCGGGCGCAGCCGCTTGTGCAGCGCCACCCAGGCCGCCAGCTCGGCCCGGTCCACGGCGCTCGCTGAGCCGATGTCCCACTCGACGCCGAAGTGCCCGAACAGTGCGGTGGCGGCCCGGAAACCCAGGTCGTGCACCCGGTGCGTGGTGTGCGAGCGGTCCGGTCCGACGTGGCTGCCGACCAGTTCCGGCGGGAGCAGCAGCCCGGTCCAGCGCTGGATGGCAAGCCGTTCCAGGGCGTCGTTGCAGTCGCTGGCCCAGACCCGGTCGGTGCGGCGCAGGATCTCCAGGTCCACCCGGGCACCGCCGGAGGAGCAGCTCTCGATCTCCAGGCCCGGGTGCCGGGCGCGCAGTTCGTCGAGCAGCCGGTAGGCGGCGACGGTCTGCGCGTGCACCCCGGGCCGCCCGGCGTGGCCGGCTTCGGTGAGGTCGCGGTTGTGGTCCCATTTCAGGTACGCGATGCCGTCGTGCTCGCGCAGCAGCGCGTCGAGCCGCCCGAGCACGTACGCGTACGCGTCCGCGTTGACCAGGTCGAGCACCTGCTGGTACCGCCACGTCGGCGGTAGCCGGCCGGGCACGGCGAGCACCCAGTTTGGGTGGGCGCGGAACAGGTCGGAGTCGGGGTTGACCATTTCCGGCTCGACCCAGAGCCCGAACTGCATCCCATGCCCGCGCACGTGGTCAATCAGCGGTTGCAGCCCGCCGGGCCAGACCTTCTCGTCGACGTACCAGTCGCCGAGCCCGGCCCGGTCGTGCCAGCGGCCGGTGAACCAGCCGTCGTCGAGCACGAACCGCTCCACCCCTACCTCGGCGGCGTGGTCGGCGAGAGCGCGCAGCCGGTTCAGGTCGTGGTCGAAGTAGACGGCCTCCCACACGTTGAGGGTGACCGGGCGCGCGGAGCGCGGGTGTCCCGGCCGGGCGCGCAGGTGGGTGTGCAGCGCGTCGCTGAGCCCGTCCAGGCCGGCGGTCGAGTGCACGGCGTACAGCAGGGGAGTGGCGTAGGACTCGCCGGGGCCCAGCAGGACCTCGCCGGGGGCCAGCAGTTCGCCGCCACCCAGCGTGGACTCTCCGGTGGGCCGCCGCTCGGCGAACGTGACGTGGTCGCCGCTCCACGCGGTGTGCACCGCCCACACCTCGCCGTGCCGAAAGCCGAAGCCGCTCGTCCCGGCCACCAGCAGCAGCGTGGCGTCGTGCCCGGTCCGACCGTGCCGGCCCTCCCGCACCCACGCGCCCATCGGCCACGGGTGCCGCTGCGGCGACCGCTCCCGGCACCACCGGCCGGTCAGGTCGAGCAGCTCGGTGGCGACCGCCGGCACCGGCAGCACGGCGGCCAGCTCCCGCAGCTCGTACGGGGCGTCGCCGTCGTTGCGTAGCCGGTGCCGCAGCAGCACCAGCCCGGTCGGGTCGAGTTCGACCTCGATGGTCAGCGTCAGCGCCGCGTCCGGGTCCGTCGCCGTGACGGTCACCCGGGCGGAGCCGGCCGGCTCGTCGGCGACGTCGAGGACGTCCAGGCGGAACGCGGTGGACCAGGCGGTGCCGGCGCGGTGCCCGGCCAGGCCGGGCCGGCCGCTCCAGCCGGCGCTCGCCTCGGGCAGCAGGGACAGCACGGTCGGCGCGTCGAAGCTGCTCGCCACCACCGGCGGTACGCCTGCGGCGACCAGCGTGGGCAGGTCGTCGGTGGCGAGCGGGCCGAGGTCGGCGCCCCAGTGCGCGACCCGGGGCAAGCCCGGGCCGCGCGCGTCGAGCACCAGGCTGGTGGCTGCCCGGCGCAGGTGGACGATCGTCATCCTTTGGAGGCCCCCAGGGTCAGGCCCCGGACGAACTGCTTCTGCAACAGGAAGAAGATCACCAGGGTCGGGATCGCGACCAGTACGGAGCCGGCCGATACCAGGTTGTTGTCGGTGAAGAACTCGCCGCGCAGGTTGTTCAGCGAGCTGGTCACCGGGAACTTGTCGCCGGTGCGCATGAGCACGGTGGCCCAGAAGAACTCGTTGTAGATCCAGGTCACCTCCAGGGTGGCCAGCGCCGCCAGCGCCGGCCGGCACAGCGGCATGGTCACCTGCCAGTACTGCCGCCACACGCTGGCCCCGTCGACCATCGCCGCCTCGTACAGCTCGTACGGCAGCGCCTTCATGTAGTTGCTCAGCACGAAGACGCAGAAGCCGCACTGGAAGGCGACGTTGACCAGGATCAGCCCCCAGTAGCTGTCGTAGAGCAGCTCCGAGTCGCTCATGAACAGCGGCAGCGGTATCTCGGTGAACAGCCGGAACAGCGGGATCAGCAGGGCCTGCTGGGGCAGCAGGTTCGCCGCGGTGAACACGCCCAGCAGGACGATGTTGAGTTTCCAGCTGAACCGGGCGATGACGAACGCGACGCAGGAGGCCAGGAAGAGCGCCAGCAGCACCGCCGGGACGGTGATGTATACCGAGTTGAGGAAGTGTTTGCCGAAATCGGCCGTTCGCCACGCGGTGACGTAGTTGTCGAGGGTCCAGCCGCCGAGGGAGACGTAGCCGTTGACGGCGGTGTACTCGTAGGAACGCAGCGAGGTCAGCACCGCCCAGAGGATCGGGAACAGCCAACCGGCGGCCACCGCCCCCAGGAAGAGGTGCAGGACCACCCGGCCAGGCCGGGGCGGCCGGCGCCGGCCGGGCGCCCCGGCGGTCGCCGGCTCGCGGGTCAGGGCAGCGGCGGTCATTTCCGGTTCTCCCTCATGACGGTCGCCAGGTAGACGGTGATGAAGACCAGCGAGACGGCGAGCATGAGCGTCGCCAGCGCCGAGCCGAAGCCGATCCGGCTGGCCTCGCCGACCACGTTCTGGGTGACCAGCGCGGAGATCAGTTCCAGCCCGTTGCGGCCCTTGTTGACGACCCAGACCAGGTCGAACGCGCGCAGCGACTCGATCACCGTCACCACCAGCACGATGATGTTGATCGGCCGCAGCACCGGGAAGACCACCCTGAAGAAGGTGGTGGCCTCGGACGCGCCGTCGACGGAGGCGGCTTCCCGCAGCGACGGGTCGACCCCCTTCAGCCCGGCCAGGTAGAGCAGCATGATGTACCCGACGTGCCGCCAGCCGGCGGCGACGAGCACCGCCCAGATGTTGACGTCCGGGTCGCCGTACCAGTCGGTCTTCGTGCCCAGCACCGCGTTGAGCAGGCCCTGGTCGCGGGAGTAGATGAGCTGCCAGATGAAGCCGATCAGCGCCAGGGAGAGCACCACCGGCAGGTAGAGCGCGGTCTGGTAGAACCGGCTGCCGCGGATCTCCTTGTCCAGCAGCACGGCGAGGAACATGCCGAACGGGGTGGCGACCACGAACAGCGCCGCCAGCCAGAGCAGGTTGTGTTGTACCGCCGGCACGAACGGCGGATAGATGTTGATCACTTCGGAGTAGTTGCGGCCACCGACCCACTCGATGTCGCCGAGGGGGCCGATGCCGTCCCAGTTCGTGCCGGACAGGGCTACGGTGGCCATGGCCGGGAGCCAGACCAGACCGACGACCAGCAGCAGCGGCACGAGCACCATCAGCGTGATCACCACGCGGTCGGTGCGGGACAGGAGCCGTGGCCCGCGGCCGCGACCACCCCTGCGGGTGGTCGCGGCCGGCGGCGACACGGCGGTATCCGCTTGGATCAGGGGCAGGTCGGACATGTGTCCTTCCCCTCTCGCCGTCGTCAGCCGGTGAAGATCGACTTCTTCTGGTTCTCGATGCTGGTGAGTAGCCCGCTGATGTCCTTCGGGTCCTTGATGAACTGCTGGAGCGCCGGGATGATCACCGTGGAGGCGAAGTCCGGCCGGGTGTCCCGGTCGAGGAACTGGGCGATCTCGGTGGCCGAGCCGACCAGCTCGGCGGCCTTCTTCTGCAGGGCGGTGTAGCCGCTGACGTCGGCGCCGCTGTTGGCGACCAGGGTGCTCGGGTCGTTCTTCACCGTGATGTTGGCGGCGTCGGCCGAGCCGAAGTACTCCAGCAGCTTCTTCGCGTTGGTCTCGGACTTCGGCTTGCGGGCCATCATGTAGCCGTCGATCGGCGCGTCCAGGGCCTTCGCCCCGATCGCCGGGTCGATCTCCGGGAAGGTGAAGAAGTCCAGGTCGCTCTGCTCGTCGTTGGTGAACTGCTGGGCGACGAAGAGGCCGAGCAGGTACATGCCGGACTTCTTCTGCTGCAACGACTGGGCCGCCTCCTGCCAGGTCCGGCCGAGGCTGTCGGCCTGGTGCAGCGGCAGCAGCCCCGCCCAGGAGTCGAAGACCTTCTTCACCTTGTCGGAGGTCCACGCCTCCTTGCCGGCCATCAGGTCGACGTGGAACTGGTAGCCGTTGATCCGCAGGTTGAGGATGTCGAAGGTGCCCATCGCCGGCCAGCCGTCCTTGTCGCCGAAGGCGATCGGGTTGAGGCCGTCCTTCTTCATCTGCGCGCCGAGGGCGTTCAACTCGTCGAGGGTCTTCGGCACCTGGTACCCGCGCTGCTGCCAGACCGACTTGCGGTAGAACATTGCCCACGGGTAGTACGACGCGGGCACGAAGTACTGCTTGCCGTCGTCGCCGGTGGACGCCTTCTTGAACGCGTCGGAGTAGCCGGAGAGCTTGCCCCACACGTCGCTGACGTCGCCCGCGAGGCCCTTCGCCGCGAAGAACCGCATGCGGTAGCCGGCGAACCAGGTGAACACGTCGTCCGGCTTGCCCTGCAGGTAGTTGTTGATGTTCTCCTGGAACGTGTTGTGGTCGACGGTGTTGACCGCGACCTGGACGCCCGAGGCGGTCTGGAACCCGGCCGTGACCTTGGCGATCACGTCCTTCGGCTTGGGGTCGGACTGGTTCGAGCCGAGCGAAACCGTCTTCGATTCCGCGCCGCCGGACTCGGCGTCCGAGCCGCAGCCGGCGAGCAGGCCGGTGCCGAGCAGGGCGCCCGTGCCGGCCGCGCCGGCCAGCAGCGAGCGCCGGCGCAGGCCGGCGACGGATGGGGGTACGAGCCGGGCGAGGTACTCGGCTTGGGTTCGGGGACGGGACATGGTGCCTCCTGCGAATGAGAAGGTGTGCGG
>NZ_SMKJ01000095.1:0-21119 GCF_004348615.1 Micromonospora sp. KC207 | reverse complement strand
GGCCGGGGCCGTGCAGGTTACCGACGGAGTTTCGGTGTCCGGGTACCGAGCGGTCATCGGGGCGACGGCGGGTGCACCGTCGTGGTTTGGCCCGGCACTGGAAGTGGCGACCGAGGGCACTCTGGTGCTCCTGGGCATGCTGCTGGTCGCGATGTGGTGGACGGCGATGCGCCGCCGGGACGTTCGAGGGGTTACCGGGACCGTGCTGACCGGTCTCGGCACCGTGGCGGCGTACGCGGTCAGTGAGGCCATCAAGCTGGTGGTGGACGAGGAACGACCGTGTCGTGCGCTGCGTACGGGGATCGAGGTGATCGCTGATTGTCCCGCTAGCGGGGACTGGTCGTTCCCGAGCAACCACGCCACCTTGGCCGCTGGGCTGGCCGTCGGGCTGGCGGTATTGTGGCCGCGCCTTGGCGCGCTGACGTTGCCCCTGGCGGGGGCGGCCGCGTTGCTGCGGGTGCTGGTGGGGGTGCACTACCCGCATGATGTTCTGGCTGGTGCGTTGCTCGGCGGCGCGGTGGTGGCGGCTGCTCTGCTGGGGCTCATGCCGCCGGCCCAGCGGGTGGTGTCGTTACTGCTGCGCAGGGGGTGGAACAGCGATCCCCGCTTCGTGGGCGACCACCGCGGCCGCAGCCCGGTTCTCCACACCGAGTCTGGCCAGGATGGAGCTCACGTGCGCCTTGACCGTTCCTTCGACCACGTGCAGGCGTCGGGCGATCTGCCCGTTGGACAGTCCGCTGCCGAGGAAGGCCAGCACCTCCCGTTCCCGGGGGCTGAGGGCGTCGACCCGGTCACGGGCGCTGGAGCGCCGCGCGGCCAGGGTGTCCGCACCCGTCGCGGCGAGGTGCGCGACGACGCGGGCCGCGACTTTCGGTGAGAGGTAGGCAGCGCCGTCGGCCACCGCGCGTACCCCGATGATCAGCTCCTCGGGCTCGCCGGATTTGATTAGGAAGCCGGCGGCGCCGCCGCCGAGCGCCTGCAGGATGTAGTCGTCCTCCCCGAATGTCGTCAGAATGATCACGCGTGTGGCCGGCACGGTCCTGCGGAGTTCCGCCATCGCTTCGATGCCGTTCATGCCGGGCATGCGGATGTCGAGGACGGCCACCGCGGGCCGGTGCCGCCGCGCCAGCTCGACGGCGTGGTGTCCGTCGCCGGCCTCGCCGATGACTTCGATGTCCGCAGCGGTAGCGAGAACCGCGCGCAGTCCAGCACGGATCATCGGCTCGTCGTCGGCGATCAGTACGCGGATCATCGGCGGCTCACGGGGTGACGGTGTCCCGGGACACCAGCACGTTGTCGCGGAAGCAGAGCCGGTAGGCGTCGCCGGAGCGGTCGTCGAAGCGGTCGGCCGTCATCGCGTAGTACTCGCACGTCACCCCGTCCTCAGTCGGTTCGGCGGCCGACGGCCGGTAGCGCGTCTGCCGGCGCGGCAGGACACGCTCCACCTCGGAACGATCCTGCCCGATGCGCAGGCGGGCGTAGTCGCCCGGGTCCAGGACCGCCTGTGACGCGGACAGCGTCTCCCAGCCCGCCAGGGCCCCGCTCAGCAGCCCACCGGTGACCAGCGGCACCATCACCGCGAGGACCAGCGACCGGCCCACCCGCCGCCGGGCGCGGCGATGTTCCTGCGGCAGCGTCCGGTCGTTCCAAGGAGTCACCGGCGGTGGCACCGGGGTCCGAGGGATCCGCGCGGTGACGGCGAAACCTCCGTGGTGCGGACCGTACTCGAATGTGCCGCCGACCAGCCGCATCCGTTCGGCGAGGCCGACCAGCCCACGCCCGCCGCCGGGCTGGACGTGCACTCCGGCCGGCGATGGTGGCGGGCCGTTCTCCACCACGATCGTCGTCTCGGTCGCCGTGTGCGTCACGGAAATGGTCGCCATCGCTCCGGGCGCGTGTTTGGCCACGTTGGTTAGCGCTTCCTGCGCGACCCGGTGCATGGCCCGCTCGGCCATCGGCGGCAGATCGCCCGCCTCGCCATCGATGTGCAGCTTGACCACCAGCCCCGATGCGGAAGCCGCGGCCGTCAGCGCCGCGAGATCGGGGCCGTCGACGTCCATAGGGGCGCTGTCGGTCTGCTCGCGCAGGACGCCGATCACCTCGCCGAGGCGGTCCACCGCAGCTCCGGCCCGGGCCCTGAGGTCTGCGGCGGCCTTGCGATGGTGCTCTTCCAGGCCGGGCGCCAGTTTCAACGCGCCCGCGGACAACGCGATCAGGCTGAGGTCGTGACCGAGCAGGTCATGCATGTCCTGGGCGATCCGCGCACGCTCGCGCAGCCGAGCTTGCTCGGCGACCAGCCGCTGTTCACGCTGCGCCTGCTCGGCCCGTTCCCAGCCGGCCCGGACCAAATCCTGATACTGGCGCCAGAATCGTCCCGCGAACCATGGCGACATCGTGGCGGCAACGAACAAGATGAGGAACCGGCTCGCCAGCGGCAACCAGCCGGGCACGACCGAGAACGCCACCACACCGGCAGAGAGCACCGCCACCAGCGCGAGCACCGTCGGACCCGTCCGCCCTGGGCGCCGTCCGGCCAGGAACGCGGTGACCACGGTCGGCAACAACCACCACCCGCTCATCATGCTCAGACTGGCAAACACGACCGCAGCCCCGGTCAGCAGAAATCCCGGGTCAACAGCCCGCACGGTGGCAGCCGTTCCGGTGATCGTCGCGCGCTTCACCCAGGCGACCGTACGGGCCGCGGGTGCCGCGCGACACTGCCGAAAGACAAATCAGCGTACGTGCAGGGCGGCGCCCGTCGTTCATCATCGGATCCGGAAATGCCGGGCATGGCATGCTCGAACCGCTGAGGTGATCCTCAGCGACTTCGTGGCGGTACACGCAGCGGCCGGTAGCCGTCGGTGTCGAGCTGGGCGAGTTCGCCGTCGATGTCGACGGAGTGGGTGCCGTAGAAGTGCACGTTCTCGTGGTGCGTCGGCCAGATGTGCGCCAGGACCTCGTCGTCGACCTGGCGTCCTGTCCGGCGCAGGGCGGCAACGCCGAGGCCGTGGTACTCGGTGGACCAGCAGACGATCGCGTTTGTGGCCAGGGTCAGGCACCACATCTGCTCGGTCTGCTGCTCGTGATGTCGACGCCGCAGCGCGCCCTCGCCGGCGTATGCGAGGGAGCGGCGCAGGGCGTGCAGGTTCTCTCCCTTGTTCAGCTGCCGGGCGATGCGCCGCCGGTAGGTCTCGTCGGCCAGGTAGCGGGCGGCGTAGACCGTGCGGCGCAGCGCCCCGTACTCCTTGATCGAGCTGGCCAGCGCGTTCTGCTGTCGTTTCGACGAGCACAGCTTCCCGACCACGAGCGCCGCGGTGGCGTGCCCGCCCTGCACGCTGGCGGCCACGCGGAGCAGGTCGTCCCACATGTCCGTAATCAGGTCCAGGTTCAGCCGGCGGGTCAGCAGCGCGCCGGCGCGCGGATACCGGTCCAGGAAATCAGCGCGCGGCCCGGTCCGGTACAGGGTGATCTTCCCAAGGTCTCGGATACGCGGGGAGAGCTGTTTGCCGACCAGGTCGAACAGGGCGAAGTTCGCCAGGGTAGCGCCGTGGGTGTCGGTCGCGTGCTCGAAGGTCGGCAGGTCGGTCTCGTTGCCGAGCAGTCCGTCGAGCACGTAGTGCGACTCCGGCGCGGTCGCCACGATGACCTTGGTATCGAAGGTGGAGTGCTGGTCGGAGACGTGGGTGTAGGTGGAGACGCCCTGGCCTCGGGCGAAGTACCGGGACAGGTGCCTCGCGGTGATGGACTTGCCCTTGACCGGGAACCGCTGCCCGTCGGAGCTCGACAGGGTGCCGGAGCCGAACGCGCGGGTCAGCGGCAGCCGGTGGTGGTAGTTGACCACCGCAGCGTTGGCCGCCTCCAGGGTCTCGGGCCGGAAGTACCACTCGGCGGTCCAGGCGAGCACGTCGTAGGGCACGCCGCAGGACTCGGCCATCGCGGACAGGCCCATGTTCGTGGCCTCCGCGATGATCACGTACATCAGGTTGCGCTTGAGCTCGGCCGGCCGGGCGACCTTCCCGCCGGCGTGCACGAGGTGGTCGGTGAACCCGGTCCGCGCGTCGACCTCCACCAGCACAGACGCGATCGGCACCCGCGGCAGCATCGCGGCCAGCTCGGTGCGCAGCGCGTCGGCCTCGGCGGGTACGTCCTCGGCGGTCAGCGGCGGGATGATCAGCTCGCCGTCGTCGGTGAGTCGTACCTCGCCCGGGTTGCCCTTCGCCAGCTGGGCCTCCAGGTCCGTCAGCGCGGTGTGCAGCTCGTCCTCGGCCGCCGCGAGCGCGTCAGCGGCCTCGCCCGGTTTGCCGACGAGGTGGCAGAACTCCACCTTCTGCGGCGCCCACGCCTGCGGGGTGAGCAGGAACGACGCCGGATCGGCGTACCGGCGCGAGCCGGGCACGAAGACGTCGCCGGAGCGCAGCCCGTCGCGCAGGCCGACCAGCACGGCCAGCTCCCAGTACCGGCGGTACGCGGTGACGTCGCCAGCCTGCTCCGCGGCGACCAAGTAACCGGCCCACTTCGTCGGCACGAACCCGACCGGGGCACCGGCCGGGACCTTGCGGGCGCCGGTGGCGTACAGCCCAGCCAGCATGCTCACCGCCTGCAGCAGCTGCTCGGTGCCCGGGCCGCCAGCGAACCCCACGGCGGCCAGCACGGCCGGGGCGAACTGGCGCAGGTACGACATCGAGGCGTCCAGCATGCTCAGCTGGCCGTGATCGCGGGGCAGCCGCTCGCGGCGCTCAGCCCACGCGGCGCGCATCCGGTCCAAGCCGATGCTGGTGCGCAGCATGGTGCCGATCTGCTCGTCGCCGATCGCCGGGTCGAGCACGATGGTGAGGATCTCGTCCAACAACTGCTGCCGGTTCTCGCCGCCCTTGGCCCGCTCGGCCAAGGCCTCGGCGACCTTCTGTTTTGCCGCCGCCTCCCGGCCGCTGATCGCCTGGTCGAACAGCAGCAGCGTCTCGTCGAGCACGTCGACGGCCGACTGCGACAGCAGCGTCAGCAGGATCGGGTACCTGCGTTCCGGCTCGCGCCGCTGCAACGCCTGCCCGGTCAGCCGACGCCCGACCCCGGCCAGGAACCGGCGCCGCTCCGTTGGCAGCATCGACAGGTCCAGCGTGTGCGCGTCCAACCGGCGCAGGTAGGCCAGCTTCTCCAGCTCGGCCTTCACCGCGGCCGGACTCGACGACGTCGGGCCCACGCCCAGCCAGGCCAGCGGGGTCCGGCCGAGATAGGCGTCCGGGACCAGCAGCAGATCCAGCTCGGCACACCGCCGATCGGTGAGCAGATGCTTCACCCGCGTCCAGGTCTCCGTGCGAGCACGGGCCCGGGCCGCGGCCACCCGCCGCAGCAGCAGGATCACCCCCGGCCGGATCACCCGCGACGACAGCAGGTACTCGCAGGCCAGCCGGAACAGCAGCTTCGGCGAGTCGTGCTCCATCGCCCGGGCGAACAGGAACTCGTCGAGGTCTTTCCGCTCGGCCGTGTCCATCGATCGCCAGCCGGCGTAGCCGGCCACCTCGCGCAGGTGATCCGTACGGGTTTGCTCCCGCTCGCCGTACCCGCGCAGCTCACCCATCGCGATCCCGAGCCGCTGCGACAACCGGCCCACCGCGGCGTCCGGCGCCAACGTCACCTCATCGGGCACGAACCCGAGCCACGGCAGCGTGCACAACTGGATCGCCACGCCCAGCACGTTGCGGCCTGTACGGAACTGGCGCACGAACGCCTCGTCAGCACCGGTCAACGTGAAGTACCGGATCAGCTCGGCCCGGTTGATCTCCGGGAAGCCCCGAAGCCGCGCCAGTTCCTCCGCCGAGAACACGTCCTGAGTCGCCATGAACCCACCGCCTGAGCATCGACCGTCACCGAACGGGACGGCACGCTACGGGCCAGATCAGAGCATGATCAACCCTCAGTTCTTACCGTTGTTTTTGGTCTGGAAACTACAACTGCCGCCTACCGCATCTGATGCGAACTCGCGACGGTTTGCATGTCGGCTTGGTGCCTCGGCAGCAAGGCTTTGACCTGGGCATATGGGCGGTCAGATGGCCCGAACTGACTGCATCGGGCATGCTGTCGATCAAATTCTTGCGGCCCACTTCCATGACTTGACCAGCTCAAATGCGGCCGGGTCGCATCCGATGCGAGATCCGCGCGTTGGATGCGAGTGACGGAAGGTGGTCAACGAGTGGGTGTGGACGGATCGGCGCCGGGAGCCGCGCGGTTGCGCGTGGTCGACGGCGTGCCGCTGCTGCGTCCCGCCGAGCAGGTGTTCGAGGCGATGCTCGACGGGTGGCGTAACCAGCAGTTGGCGCGCAACCTCGCGGTGAGCACGGTCGAGGGCCGCCGGGCCACGGTGCGGGCGTTCGCGGCGGCGGCCAGTGCGTTTCCGTGGCGGTGGGCACCGCAGATGCTCGATGAGTGGCTGGGTGACCTGCGTTCGGTCCGGCACGTCAAGCGCACCACGATCCGCTCCTATCAGGACGCGGTGCGCTCGTTCTGCCAGTACGTCACCGATCCCGCCTACGGCTGGGCGGCGGAGTGCGAGACCCGGTTCGGGTCGCACCCGATCCAGGTGGTCCACGACTGGAACACCGCGGTGCACGTCCAGGAGAGCGAGGCGGACGCGGCGAAGCGGGCGTTCACGCGTCGCGAGTTGCAAACGTTCTTCACCTACTGCGACGACCAGGTGGCCCGTATCCGTGGCCTGGGCCGCAAGGGCTGGCTGCCGGCGTTTCGGGACGCGACGCTGTTCAAGGTCGCGTACGCCTACGGGCTGCGCCGCAACGAGACCCGGATGCTCGACGCGGCCGACTTCGGCCGCAACCCTCGCGGCCCGGAGTTCGGCGAGTACGGGGTCTGCTACGTGCGTCACGGCAAGGCGAAGAAGGGCTCACCGCCGAAGCGGCGCAGTGTGTTGACGGTCTTCGACTGGGCGCCGGAGGTCCTCGACGAGTGGTTCACCGAGGTCCGGCCCTCCTTCGAGGTGGAAGGCAACCCGGCGACGTGGCCGTCCGAGCGCGGTCGGCGCGTGGGCTGCCAGCGGCTGAACTCCCGGTTCGCCGCCTACCGCGATGCCCTCGGCCTCGATGCCGGCCTCGACTTCCACTCCTTCCGCCGCTCCTACGTCACCCACCTGATTGAGGACGGCTACGACGCGCGGTTCGTCCAGGAACAGGTCGGCCACGAGCACGCCTCCACCACCTCGATCTACACCTGCGTGTCCTCGGACTTCCGCACCCGCACCCTGCGCCGGCACCTCGACGCCACGACCGCCGCCGCGTTGGAGACCCAGGCGGGGAGGCAGGCATGAAGCGCAAGGTCGGTTACACATGGCGGCTACGCGAGGTGATGGCCCAGCACCAGATCTTCACCGCCACCGAGCTGGTGCCGCTACTGCGCGACCGGGGCATCGACCTGTCCGCCTCCCAGGTCCACCGCCTGGTCTCCGGCACCCCCGAACGCCTGTCGTTGCAGGTCCTGTCCGCGTTCTGCGACATCCTCGGCTGCACGCCCGCCGACCTGGTGACCACGACCGCGCAGAACGCCGGCGTGCGCAAGACTGCCATCGGTGACCTGCCCGCCCCGCCGACCGCGGCCAAGCTGCGGCCCCGACCGGCCCGCATCCTGCCCGACGAATGAGCCCCGCCTACACCACCCCGGAGCAGGCCGAACGCTGGCACAAGCGGACCTGCGCCCGGTGCGGCCGGCACGGCTGGTTCGCCGCCCGGTGGCCGGACGGTCACGTCTGCCGGACCTGCCACGACCGCGCACTCCGGCTCCACGGCCGCTGCCCTGGCTGCGGCACCGACCGGGCGTTGCCCGGCCTACGCCCGCACGACGGCACTGCGATCTGCCCCGGCTGCGCCGGGTTCAGCAGGTCCTACGCGTGCGCCCGGTGCGGGCGTGAGGGCAAACTGCACGGCGGCCGCCGCTGCACCCGCTGCACACTCGGCGACCGGCTCGGCGAGCTACTCGACGATGGCACCGGCCGCGTTCACCCCCGGCTGACCCCGCTCGCCGAGCAACTCCTCGGCATGGACAACCCACTGTCCGGCCTGACCTGGCTGACCTCCCGCCATCAGGCTCCGGCGGACCTCCTACGCGGCCTGGCCCGAGAAGAGATCCCGCTGACCCACGACGCGTTCCGCACGCTGCAACCCTGGCGCGCGGCCGCGCACCTGCGCGAACTGCTCATGGCCTGCGGACTGCTACCCGCCGTCGACAAGCAGCTCCTACTGTTCGAGCGCTGGCTACACGAGCACCTCACCCTCGTCACCGACCCGAACCACGCCCAGATCCTGCGCCGCTACGCGACCTGGCACGTCCTACCCCGACTCCGGGCCCGCGCCGCCACCCGGCCGATCACCCCGGCCGGGCGTCGCTACGCCGGTGAGCAGATCCATCAAGCCACCGCGCTGCTGAGCTGGCTCGCCAGCTGCGGATGCGCGTTGGCCGACTGCACCCAGACCGACGTCGACGCCTGGTGCGTCGAACGCACCGCCAGCGACCGCGTCAACATCCGGGGATTCCTCCACTGGTCGGCCAAGACCCGGATCACCCGCCGCTTCGCGCTGCCCACGACCGCCCGCCGAGGCGGCAAACCTCTGCCCGAACGTGACCGCACGGCCCTACTCGGCCAGGTCCTCATCAGCCAACACGCCCCGCTGCGCAGCCGGACCGCCGCCGCCATCCTGCTGCTCTATGCCCAACCCATCAGCAGGATCACCAGACTCACCACCGACGACATCGTCTGCGACGGCGACCAGATCCTGCTACGCCTCGGCGACCCGCCGTCGCCGGTGCCCGCCCCGGTCGCCACGCTGCTGTTCGAATACCTCGGCCAGCGCACCAACATGCGCACCGCCACCAACCACGACTCACGCTGGCTGTTCCCCGGCCGCCGCGCTGGTCAGCCACTGCACCCCAACACCCTCGCCGCGCTGGTCCACTCCCTCGGCGTCCCGACCACCGCCGGCCGCGCCGCCGCGATCCGCCAGCACGTCCTCGATATGCCTGCCCCGATCGTCGCGACGGCGCTCGGCTACCACCACGCCACCACCGCCCGTCTCGCCACCGAGGCCGGCACCACCTGGTCTAACTACGCCCCAGGCGACCACGGACGGTGAGACTCGGGGGTCACTGGCTGCGGGACATTGCTAAGTCTCGCGGAGATCTCTTACTCTGGGCGAGATAGCGGCGAAAGGAAGAGAACATGGCGAGTCCACGAGTCCTTACGATCACCTTCAAGCTGCGCGTGCCGCCCGGCCTGCCCGCCAACGTCCGCGTCAAGCGGATCGACACCGCGGTCGCCTCTTTCATCGCGGCAGTGCGCAGCCTGGCTCCGTCGGTGTTCCCTTGGGCGAAAAGCATCGACGTGGACTACACCTGGTCCTACCAGTGGCTCAGAGGCAACGAGACCGTCCTGCTGATGCCCACCGCCGAGAACACTGGCGACGAGCAGACCGCTGCGGCCGAGCGAGCCATGATCGGCGTCCCCGACGCGGAGGAGTAGACCGGTCGACCGGAGAGGACGCGAGACGACCGACTCCTTGGCCTATCCTCGCCGACGCCCCCCGAGGTGATCCGACGCCCCCCGAGGTGATCCGGCGCCACCACGATGTGCCGGAAGCGAGCTCCTCGGGCCCGGCGAGGAGTCGGCGACCTCTGCGGCACTGACCAGCTACGCCCCGGGCAACCACGGACAGTGAGAGCCATGACCATCCGGCGGCGTTTTCACGACGAACTGGCGACGGTTGAATAGGCGGCCTTACCAGTCGGGCGGGCCCACCTGGCTGGCGCGCGAACTGGCCCGCCGGGGCCGGCCCCTGTGCGCCGGCGACGTGGTGATGTCCGGCGCCCTGGGACCGATGGCGGAGATCACCGACGGTGGTCGCTACCGCCTGGAACTGGACGGACTCGGCACGGTCGAGGCCCGGATCGAGCCGCGCACGGAGGAAAGCGTATGAGCACCGAAACCGCGACCCGAGCCGACGGCGTCAAGGTCGCCGTCCTGGGTTCGGGGAATATCGGAACCGATTTGATGATCAAGGTCATCCGGCAGTCGGAGACCCTGCACATGGCGGTCATGGCGGGCATCGATCCGGCGTCCGAAGGTCTGGCCCGCGCCCGGCGCCTGCACGTGGGCACCACCCCCGCGAAAATCGACGGTCTCCTGAAGATGGACGAGTTCGCCGACGTCCGCGTCGTGTTCGACGCGACCTCGGCCGGCGCCCACGCCCGTCACGCCGAACTCTGCCGCGCCCACGGCAAACTGCTCGTCGACCTCACGCCGGCCGCGTCCGGGCCGCTCACCGTCCCCTCGGTGAACCTGGAGACGCACCTCGCCGCCGACGACGTCAACATGGTCACCTGCGGCGGGCAGGCCACCGTACCCGTCGTCGCGGCCGTCTCCCGGGTGGCTCCGGTGGCCTACGCCGAGATCGTGGCTTCCCTATCCTCCCGGTCCGCCGGGCCCGGCACCCGCGCCAACATCGACGAGTTCACCGAGACCACCGGCCGGGCCCTGCGCGAGCTCGCGGGCGCGGCCACGGCCAAGGCCGTCATCGTGCTCAACCCGGCCGACCCGCCGGTAGCCATGCGCAACACCGTCTACTGCGTCGTCGAAGACGCCACTGCCGGCACTCTGCGGGACATCGAGGACTCGGTACGGCAGGCGGTCCGGCACGTCCAGGAGTACGTGCCCGGCTACGAGCTCGTGCAGGACGTGCAGTTCGACGCCCTGCGGGAGGTGTGGATCCCGCACCTCGGCCGGCATGTGACGGGCACTCAGGTCACCTGCTTCCTCAAGGTCCGCGGCGCCGGCCACTACCTGCCGGAATACGCCGGCAACCTCGACATCATGACCTCCGCCGCCCTGCGGACGGCCGAGCGCATGGCCGAACTCCGAGGATGGGTGAGCAAGTGAACATCTACGTCCAGGACGTGACCCTGCGGGACGGCATGCACGCCGTCGGACACCGCTACACCACCGCCCAGGTCCGCGACATCGTGGCCGCACTCGACCGTGCCGGGGTGCACGCCATCGAGGCCGCCCACGGCGACGGCCTCGGCGGCTCCAGCGCCCGCCTACGGTTTCGGGGCCCACACCGACGACGAATGGATCCGGGCCGCGGCCGAGGTAATCGAGAACGCCACCCTCACCACCCTGCTGCTGCCGGGCATCGGCACCATCGCCGATCTCCGCCGGGCCAATGCTCTCGGTGTGGGCAGCGTGCGCGTAACCACCCACTGCACCGAGGCCGACATCAGCGCACAGCACATCGCGTGGGCACGCGAGAACGGCTTGGACGTCTGCGGGTTCCTGATGATGAGCCACATGGCCGCGCCGGCCCAACTCGCCGAGCATGCACGGCTGATGGAGTCTTACGGGGCCCACTGCGTATACGTCACCGATTCCGCCGGCCGGCTGACCATGACCGACGTGGCCGAACGGGTCGACGCCCTGCGCCAGGTGCTCGCCGACGACACGCAGATCGGCATCCACGCCCACGAGAACCTGTCGTTGTCCGTCGCCAACAGTGTCACGGCCGTCGAGCACGGGGCGCTGTGCGTGGATGTCGCGCTCGCCGGTCAGGGAGCGGGCGCCGGGAACTGTCCCGCGGAGCCGTTCGTCGCCGTGGCGGACCTGCTCGGCTGGCGCCACGGCTGCAATCTGTTCGCCCTCCAGGACGCCGCCGGGGACTTGCACGGCCCCTGCGGGAGCGGTCCGTCCAGGTCGACCGCGACACCCTGACCCTCGGCCGCGCGGGTGTCTACTCCAGCTTCCTGCTGCACGCGGCACGCGCGGCCGCGCGGCACGGGCTCGACTCCCGCCTGCTGCTCCAGGAGGCCGGCCGCCGCGGTCTGGTCGGCGGCCAGGAGGACCTCCTCACCGACATCGCCCTGTGGACCTGGCCCGAGTGCCTGCCGAGGCAGGAGGAACGGCATGAGCACGCCCGATCGCCTGGAACTCGCCCGGCGTCTGCACGCGGCCGCTCACCAGCGCACCCCCGTGGCCAGTCTCGCCGACACCCACTCTCTCGGCATCGACGACGCCTACGCCATACAGGAAGCCCTGGTCGGTCTGCGGCAGGCTGAAGGAGAGCGGCTCACCGGCGTGAAGTTGGGCTTTACCAGCAAGGCCAAGATGGCGCAGATGGGTGTCTCCGAGATCATCGTGGGACGTCTGACCGACGCCATGCGCATCGACGACGGCGCCGAGGTGAACCTGTCGGACTTCATCCATCCGCGGGTCGAACCGGAAGTGGCGTTCCGGCTGAGCCGCCAGGTCGATCTCGACGATCCCGCGACCGACATCGGATCGTGCGTGGACGCGGTCGCACCGGCCATCGAGATCATCGACTCCCGCTACCGGGGCTTCCGCTTCACCGTCACCGACGTCATCGCCGACAACACCTCGGCCGCCGGTTACGCCGTCGGATCCTGGTATCCGCTCACCGACGTCGCGAACAAGGCGGTGCGGCTGCGCACCCCGAAGGCGGAGGCCGTCAAATCCACCGCGGCGATCCTCGGAGCGCCCCTGGCCGCTCTGCGCGCCCTGCTCGACATCTGCCGCAGGCGCCGTATCCCCCTCGCCCCCGGACAGATCGTCCTGGCCGGCGCCGCCACTGCGGCCGAGCCGCTCACCCCCGGCGTCACCTTCTGCGACATCGCGGGGCCCGGCACCGTAACCCTAAAAGGCCGCTGATGAACACCGCACGCGTAGTCGACGGGCAGGCCACCCCCCGAGGACGGTTCCCGCACGTCAAGGTCGTCGGCGACCTCGTCTTCGTCTCCGGCACCAGTTCCCGCAGGCCGGACAACACCTTCGCGGGCGCCGAGGCCGACGCCCTGGGCACGACCACCCTCGACATCCGGGCCCAGACCCGCGCCGTCATCGAGCGAACTCCAGCAACAGGCACAGTGTGCGGTGGGCCGGTCTGGTGACCGCGCTCGTCGAGCAGTTTCTGAACGGCTAGAGGGGGGTGGCGTCGGTCGCCGTGAGTGTTTTGATCGACTCGAGTGCGGTGTCTGGATCGGCGCCGAGGCCGCTGAGCATGGTGACGAGCATGGGCACAAGGACATGCTCGGTGCCGTCCTCGCCGAAGTAGCCGCCGACGTCGGCCATCACGTAGCCGTGCATCGCGGTCCATAGTTGACTGGCGATCGCCAGCGGGTCGGCCGCTCGCAGTCGTCGCTGTTTCACGGCGCGGCCGCAGGTCTCCACGATCTCCTCGAAGGCGTACCGGCCGCGTTTGCGCTCGTCGGCGGTCTGGGGGCGGTACATGCCCAGCGGGGCGGTACCGAACATGACGGCGTACAGGTGCGGGTTTTGGCGCGCGTTGACCAGGTAGGCGCGGGCCAGGCCGGCCAGGTCGGTGATCGCGTTGTCCGTGCGTGGCACCTCGGCGAGTCGCGCGGCCAGCCGGGCGAAGCCTTCCGTGACCACCGCGTCGGCAAGATCGGCCATCGAGCCGAAATGCGTATACACCCCCATCGTGGAGGTGTTGGCCTCGGAGGCGACTCGGCGCAGGGTGAGCGCCGAAGGGCCTTCCTCGGCGAGCAGGCGAGCGGCGCCTTCCAGGAGGCGGACCCGCACGGTCGGATCGGTACGACGTTCGGCCACGGACTGATCCTAGTGTTATAGCATTTGCTATAGCGACTGATATGCTGCTCGGTGGAGGTGGTTCACATGAACGACTGGGACGCAATCGTCATCGGCTCCGGCCTCAGCGGGCTCACCTGCGCCGCGTATCTCACCGCTACCGGCAAGCGCACCCTCGTGCTCGAACAGAACCAGGTAGCCGGCGGCTGCAGCCAGATCTTCCGGCGCAAGGGGAACCGGTACGAGTTCGACGTCGGCATGCACTACATCGGTGAGTGCCACCCCGAAGGGCGGATGACGGCGGCACTGCGCGGCCTCGGACTGGACGGTCGGATCGATTTCCGCCAGCTCGACCCCGACGGCCACTCGACGCTGGTGTTCCCTGATCTCACGTTCCGGGTGCCCAGCGACTGGGACACCTACCTGGCTCGGCTGGTCGAGGCATTCCCCGACCAGGAGCGTGGCCTACGGCTATGCGTGGGCATCCTGCGACGGATCGGCGCCGAGTTGCGGGCCGCCGCGATCCCCGGGCGGAGCATCGCGGGCATGCTGCGGTTCGTCCGGACGGCGCCAACCCTGGCCACCGTCGGACTACTGCCGTTGACCTGGCTGTTCGCCGCGTGCCAGCTCAGTCCGCTGGCCAGGGCGGTGATCGTCGGCGAGTCCGGCGACTACGGGGTGCCGCCGTCGCGGACCTCGGTGGCGCTGCACGGCAGTTTCCTTGACCACTACCTCACCGGCGGCGCCTGGTACCCGCACGGCGGCGGTCAGGTCATTCCGGCTCATCTCATCGACGTCATTCAAACCCACGGCGGCCAGGTACGCACCAAGGCACGTGTCACACGCATCCTGATAGACGACGGAACCGTGGTCGGCGTCCAGCTCGCCGGGGGCGAGGCGATCCGCGCCCCGATCGTGGTGTCGGGCGCTGACCTCAAGCGCACCTACCTCGACCTCGTCGGCCGCGACCACCTGGCGCCGGCCACCGTCGCCCGGGTGGAGAAGTACCGGATGGCGCTGCCGTTGTTCAGCGTCTATCTCGGACTCGACATCGACCTCGCCGACCAGCTGCCCAACAGCACGTACTGGTGCTACCCGCACGCCGATGTGGAACAGGTCTACCGCGACATCTACGACGGCCGGATTCCGGACGAGATGCCGATCTTTCTCACCTCGGCCACCACCAAGGATCCGGGAAACCCGCACGCCGCTCCGTCCGGACACTCCACCCTTGAAGTGATGTGCCTTGCCCCGCAGGGCACGTTCTGGCCCAGCGGCGACGGCTACCGGAAGGACCCGCAGTACGCCGAGCTCAAGGGACGCCTCACCGAGCATCTGATCGACCGCGCTACCACTGTGATCCCGCACCTACGTCAGCACATCGTCTGGCAGGAGGCCTCCAGCCCGCTCACCCATGAACGGTTCACGCTGTCCACCCTCGGCTCCTGCTACGGCATCGAGATGGCGGCCGACCAGATCGGTCCACGCCGACCCGGCCCGCGCACCGAAATCCGCGGCCTGTGGCTCACCGGCGCCAGCACCATCTGGGGCAGCGGCATCGTCGGCGCCGTCAGCAGCGGCCTGGGCACCGCCGGAGCGATCCTCCGCCGACCGCTCAGCGCCGAAGTCAAGAAGGGTGCCGTGATCGCCGACCCGTCCAAGCTCACCCCGATCAGCCCCGACTGGGATCCGCTAGCCGCGTCCAAGCCCAACTCCCCGCTCCGCCGCCGGTCCCGCGCCGCAGCCAAATAGCAGCCTTCGTCGGCATTCTGGTGGTCGCCGGGTCCACCCGGCACGATCATGGGGAGGACGACGTCCGCGCCCCCTTGTGGTGCCTGGCTGCGGCGCCTGTCCGCAGGCGGGGCGCTGCGGGTCAGGTAGCGCGGTGGCGGCGGTCAGCCGGCCGGGGGGCTGCCTGCGATCAGTGCGCTACCGCCGGGCGGCGGCGGCCCGCTGACGTGCCGATTCGTACAGCATGACAGTCGCGGCGGTCGCCGCGTTCAGGGAGATGGCGGACCCGAACATGGGGATCCGGACGAGCTGGTCGCATGTCTCGCGCCAGCCGGAGCTGAGACCGGTGGTCTCGTTGCCGATCGACGTCACGGTGGGTTGTGTGAAGTCGTACTCGGCGGCGTCCAGGATGCCGCGCTCATCGGTTCCCATGATGCTCATGCCGATGCCGTCGGCGCGGACGTCAGCGACCCAGGATAGAACGGCCTGGTGGGAGGGTACCCGGACCACGGGCAAGGCGAACAGCGAGCCGGTGTTCGCCCGGACCGCCTTCGGGTCGTACACGTCGGCGGCGTGGCCGGTGACGATGACGCCGCTGGCACCGAAGGCCTCCGCGGACCGAACGAGGGTCCCGATGTTGCCGGGACTGGTGGGCCGATCGAACACGACGGTGAGCATGGTCGGACGGGATACTTCGGGGTTGCCGCGGTAGGTGCCGTCGGCCATGACCGGCCGTCCGGCGAGTTTCTGGTCGATACCTGAGTGGCGGTAGGCGATGGTGTCGTTGCGGTTGCCGGGTTGCGGGTCGCCGAGGGCGACGACGAGGCGGGTGTGGGCGTCGATGGCGACCTGCAGGTTCGTGGAGTAGCGGTAGTTCTTGCTCGGTGCGGCCAGCCGGTGGTCCCGGGTCGGGATCGGGGTGCCGTCGACGATCGCGATCTGGTCGACCCGGCGTCGGTGGACCGGGGCCAGGGCGAGTAGGGGGCCGAGGGTGTCGATGACCCGGTGGGCGGCGGAGTGCGACACCCCGAACAGTGGGCCGATCTGGCGCATGGTCAGGTTCGTGCGCCAGTAGGCGGCGACCAGCAGCACCCGGTCGGCGAGGTCGAGCGACCACTGCCGGCCGGGCCGCCCGTCGGCGATGGCATCCCCGCCGCGTTCGGCGACCAGCCTGACCAGCCTGCGGAACTGGGTGGGCCGATCACGAACGCGACCGCGATCAGCGCCGCAAGCGTCAGCGTGCCGGTCACCCACAGCAGCGGCACGGTCGCGGCAGCGGCGGCCGCGACCAAATCGCTCACGATCATCGTCGTGCGGGGCGACCAGCGGTCGGCGAGCGCACCGGCTGGCAGACCGAGGATCAGCCACGGTGACCAGCTCGCCGCCGCTAAGATTCCCATCCAGCCCGGACCGGCATCCAGCTGCGTGGCCGCGAGCAGCGACAGCAGCGTCGCCGCCTTGGTCGCGGTCCCGAGCAGACTGACGGCTTCGCCGAACCAGAAGACCCGGGAGGCGCGAGGGAGACGGGGGGACGCCCGTCTCCCTCGATTCAAAATCTGGCCCACCAACTATCAGCTCGCTCAGGCCGCGGCGCGGTCGGTGAGTGGGCGGCGACGCAGTGCGGTGTCGGTCAGTGAACGCGGGGGCAAGGGAGCGTTGGGGTTGTACAGGTTGGTCCCGGGCGTCACGATCTCGTCGATCCGGTCGAGGGCCGCATCGTCCAGGGTCAGCGCGACGCCCTTGAGGAGATCCTCCAGCTGCGGCATGGTGCGCGGTCCGATGATCGCCGAGGTGACGGCCGGGTGGGCCACGGTGAACGCAATGGCGAGCTGCGGGAGGGTGCAGCCGATGTTATCCGCGAGCTCGACGAGCTGCTCGACGACGTCGAGCTTGGCGGCGTTTTCCGCGATCGTGGGATCGAATCGTTCCGGCCGGATTGTGGGACGGCCGGTTGAGAGGTCGATGGGCTGGTTCTTGCGGTACTTGCCGGTGAGAAACCCGAAAGCCAGTGGGCTCCAGACCAGCACACCCATTCCGTAGCGCTGGCAGACGGGCAGGACCGAGGCCTCGATCCCGCGGGCCAGGATCGAATACGGCGGCTGCTCGGTGCGGAAGCGTCCGAGGCCACGACGTTCGGAGACGTGATGCGCCTCGACGATCTCCTCAGCCGGGAACGTCGAGCAGCCGAAAGCGCGGATCTTCCCCTGGCGCACGAGGTCGCTGAGCACCGAGAGCGTCTCCTCGACGTCGGTCGAGTCGTCGGGGCGGTGGACCTGGTAGAGGTCGATCCAGTCGGTGTTCAGGCGCCTGAGGCTGTCCTCAACCGCCTTGAGGATCCAACGCCGCGAGTTGCCACTGCGATTGCGACCCTCGCCCATCTGAAAGTGCACCTTGGTGGCCAATACAACGTCATCACGGCGCCCCCGCAGCGCCTTGCCCACGATCTCCTCGGACTCTCCCTGTCCGTACATGTCAGCGGTATCGACGAAGTTGATCCCCTGGTCCAGGGCAGCGTGGATGATACGAACACAATCGTCGTGGTCGGAGTTGCAGCCATCCTGGAACATCATGGTCCCGAGGCAGTAGGCACTGACTTCGATACCGGTTCCACCGAGGGTGCGATAGCGCATGGTGACGCTTCCTTACTGACTCAGCCGTGCGGAGCGACAGAAGCGTCGACCGCACGGGGAACCCTAGGGTCTAGAGTCGGCTCTAGGTCAAGCCGTTACCCTGAACGGATGGCTGAGGTCACCACAAATCTGAGCATCGGCCAGGTCGCCGAACGCACCGGCTTGAGCGTGCACGCGCTGCGCTTCTACGAGCACGAGGGCCTCTTCGTCAACCCTGTGCGACGCGGACCTGGCGGGCGCCGCGTCTACAGCCAGGATGACGTGGACTGGCTCACCGTCTGCATCATCTTGCGCGCCTCCGGCATGCCCCTGCCCGCGCTACGCCGATACGCCGACCTCGTCCGGCAAGGAGCCGGAAACGAGGAAGAACGACTCACGCTTATGCGCGAGCACCAAGCCCACGTCACCACCCAAATCGGCAAACTCGCCGAGTGCCTGGACCTGATCAGGTTCAAGGTCGGGGTGTATGAGGACCTCCTCGACCCGGACAACGCCGGCGACCACCAATGTCACGCTCCGATCCCTTCGGCACCAGCGCAGCCGACCGAGATCCGCATTGGCTACGCGCGAGTGTCGGGCTCGTGAACACACAAAAACACGGGAGCAATTGTCAAGAGTTGTGGATGAGTTGATGTTTCAGCGGGTGGTCTGTTCTGGGATGGCGACGAGTTCGACCTCGAAGCCGTCGGTGTTTTCGAGGTAGGCGGCGTAGTGGTCCGGGCCGCCGGCGTGTGGGTGGCGGTCTGGGAACAGCAGGGTCCAGCCGTGCTGTGTGGCCTGTTGGGTCAGGGCGTCGACGAGTTGGGTGCTTTGCACGTGGAAGGCGAGGTGGTTGAGGCCGGGTCGGCGGCGGTCGTGGTCGGTGGCAGTGAGGTCTGGGGATTGCTCGACGACGATGTAGGTCGGGCCCAGCTGCCAGCTGCGGCCGGCAATCCAGGACTGGAACGGGGTGTAGCCGAGTTGTTGCAGCAGCCATCCCCAGCTGAGGATGGCCCGGTCCAGGTCGGGCACCCAGATCTCGATGTGGTGTGGTGTTCCGGTGGTCGGCCTGGTCACGCGGCGACCTTCGCGGGTCGTTCCACGAGCTTGCCGCGGTCGAAGCGGGCGCTGGCACGGACCAGAGCGACCAGGTGCGGGGCGTTGACCGCCCGCCAGCGGTGTTGGGCGGCCTGGATGAGCTTGAACGCCATCGCCAGGCCGGCGGCCTTCGAGCCGGGGCCTTTGGTGACTTTGGTGCGGTGCCGGACGGTGGCGAACGTGGAATCGATCGGGTTGGTGGTGCGTAGGTGCACCCAGTGTTCGGCGGGAAGGTCGTAGAACGCCAGCAGTTCGTCCAGATCGTCGGTGATCTTCGCGACGGCTTTGCCGAACTTGGCACCGTAGGCGAGCTTGAACGCGGCGACGGCGCGGCGGGCGTGGTCGCGGTCCTCGGCGTTCCAGATCTCGGCCAGGGCCCGTTTCGCCCCCGAGTGCGCCGTCTTGGGCAGCGCCGACAGCACGTTGCTGATCTTGTGGAACCAGCAACGCTGCTCACGGGTGCTCGGGAACACCTCACGCAGCGCCGCCCAAAACCCCAACGCCCCATCGCCGACCGCGAGGACCGGGGCCCGCATGCCGCGGCGGGCGCAGTCGCGTAGCAAGTCCGCCCACGACCCGGTCGACTCCCGGTAGCCCTCGGCCAGGGCGATGAGTTCCTTGGTGCCGTCGACGCGGACGCCGACCATGACGAGCAGGCAGAGTTTCTCGGAGTCCAGGCGCACGTTCAGGTGCACGCCGTCGGCCCACAGATACACGTAGTCCACACTGGACAGGTCGCGGTCGCCGAACGCGCGGGCCTCGTCCTGCCACTGCACGGTCAGCCGGGTGATCGTCGCTGCGGACAAGCCCGACCCGCTGCCCAGGAAGCTCTCCAGGGCCGGGGCGAAGTCCTGTGAGGACAGCCCGTGCAGGTACAGCAACGGCAATACCTCGTTGATCTTCGGTGACTTGCGGCACCACGCCGGCAGGATCGCCGAGGCGAACCGCTGCCGTTCGCCGGTGGCCTCGCCGACGCGCTTGTCGTTGACCCGCGGCGCAACCACCTGCACAGCGCCGGCCGACGTGAGCACCTGCCGCGGCTTCGCGTGGCCGTTACGCACCACCAGCCGCCGGCCGTCGGTATCGAGCTGGTCGGCATGGGCCGCGATGTACGCGGCGACCTCGGCCTCCAACGCCGCGGCGAGCATCCGCCGCGCCCCGTCCCGCACGATCTCGTCGATCAACGACGCGCCGACCGTTGACCCGGCCGGTGCGGCCGCTGGTGTGGAATCCTCCGAGTTGAATACCGTGAGCACGGGCGTACCTTCCCGACCCGCGTTGGCGCGCGGGCCTTGCTTGATACCTTCATCGGCTATCCCTGGGAAGGCACGCCCTCCCAAGGTCATTTACAGGTTTCAAGCATTGCTCCGGCTGGCCGCATGCGAGCGGTCTGGAGCGCGCAACCCGCCAACCCGGTCTACACCGCCCGGTTCACCCACCTGACCACCCGGGCGCAGAACAAGCTCACCGTCACCCAGGCCCAAGCCGTGATCGCCGCAGCGATCCTGCGGCAACCGCACGCCGTCGTCACCACCGGCCGGGCCTGGAACCCGGTCATCGCCACCCACGCCGCCGAACCCCGCACGGTGATGCCCATCGCCGCCTGACATCTGCAGGCGACCCGTCAAGCCCTATCGGGGCCGAGCCCCACACGGCATTGAGGAACCACGGCTACCTCGACGCTCATCATGGGCAGCCCCGCCCGTCGTCTCACCAACCCGATCACACCCTGCCGGGACCAACCCTGCTACCGCTATGCCGGGACAGACAACCGACGAGACACCGACCAAAGGCTTGACGCAGAACGTCCTACGCTGATGAGCGGATGTTCGCGCCGATCGCCGCTAGATTCGTCGACTCGCGACGGGACCACGTTCGCGGCCACTCAGTCGAGACAGAACTCGTTGCCCTCGATGTCCTGCATCACGAGGCACGACTCGGTGCGGGCCCGGTGGGCGTCCTCGTGGAAGGTCACGTCGCGGACCCAGTGCAGCCGGTTCTCGATGTGCCATTCCAGGCGGGCCCATTCCTGCAGGTCAGCAGGTTGGGCGTCGGCGGCGGGCAACGACATCACC